>JANMHY010000149.1:0-4923 GCA_031375525.1 Burkholderiales bacterium | reverse complement strand
TTCGAGCGTCATCGGCAACTGGCGCTCGTCGGCGCCGACGCTGGCGCGCCGCTCCTGGGCCGAGGCGCCCAAGGGCGCCGACAGCAACAGGGTGGCCAGCGCCAGAGCGTGGCGGTGAATCGGCATCGAGGAAAGAGCGGTGGGCCGGATTGGATTTGTAGAATGAAAATTATCCATGACAGACACCACAGCGCCCGCCGAGGTCTCCTGGGCCGACCCAAAACGCAAGCGCGACTTCGAGCTGTGGCTGGCGCCGCTGGCGGCGCAGCACGGTTTGCGCACCGCCACCTTGCGCGCCGCGTCGGCCGATGCGAGCTTTCGCCGCTACCTGCGCATCGACGCCGACAAGAGCGCCAGCTTGGTGGTGATGGACGCGCCGCCGCCGCAGGAAGACGTGCGGCCGTTCGTCAAGATCGCACAGCTGATCGTGCATGCGGGCCTGCACGGACCGCAGGTGCTGGCTGCCGATGTCGAGCGTGGTTTCCTGCTGCTGACCGACCTCGGCCGCACGCTGTATCTCGACGCCTTTGCCGACGCCAGTCCGAAGCAGACCGACACGCTGATGCGCGATGCGATCGCGGCGCTGGTGCAGTGGCAATCCAAGGTGCCGGGCGACACGCTGCCGCCGTACGACGACGCGATGCTGCGCCGAGAGCTGCAACTCTTCCCCGACTGGTGCGTGGCCCGCGAGTACGGCGTGACCTGGGGTGAGCGCGAGCAACAGACGTGGCAGCAGGTCAGCGATGCGCTTGTTGGTGCGGCGCTGGCGCAACCCAAGGTCGCCGTGCACCGCGACTGGATGCCGCGCAATCTGATGGTCTCCGACCCGAATCCGGCGATCCTCGATTTTCAGGATGCGGCGTTCGGGCCGATTGCGTACGACGTGGCGTCTCTGTTGCGCGATGCGTTCTGGAGCTGGGACGAAGAACGCGAGCTCGACTGGGCGGCGCGATATTGGGACAAGGCGCGGCGTGCGGCGCTGCCTGTCGGCGATGACTTTGGGTTGTTCTGGCGCGATGTCGAGTGGATCGGTTTGCAGCGGCACTTGAAGGTGCTGGGCATCTTCTGCCGCTTGAAGCATCGCGATGGCAAGGCGAAGTACTCGTCGGACTTGCCGCGGTTTTTTGCGTATGCGACGAAGGTGGCGGGGCGGTATCGGGAACTGGTGCCGCTGCTGTCATTGATCGAGCCGCTGTCGGGGATGAAGGCGGCTGTTGCGTTCTCGATGCGCTGATCACGTTGCGCGTTCGGCGGCCTGCGCGCGGCCCGAGGGCGGCGCGACGCCGTCGCTCAAGATGGAGTACCAGAAATCGCACCGTCGCCGCACCGCCCTCGGGCCTGTGGCGATGGCGGTGACGTGCGAGCGGTTGAACACCAAGTACGGCGCGCACTCCGCCGTGTGAAGTTGTTGCTCCTTCCCCCTGCAAGGGGGAAGGTTGGGATGGGGGTAGAGACTTGGCCACAGTCGACGCTGCTGCCCATCAACAGCCAACCCCCACCCCGACCCTCCCCCTTGCAGGAGGAGGGAGTCAGTGCAAATCTCTTAGACGTCAGCAAACTCGCTCATCGGAATGCACGAACAGAACAGGTTGCGGTCGCCATAGACGTTGTCCACGCGCGCGACCGGGCTCCAGTACTTGTTGTGCTTCAAGGCGGCCAGGGGATAGGCGGCGACTTCGCGCGAGTACGGGTGGTTCCACTCGCCCGCGAGCAGTGACACCGCGGTGTGCGGCGCGTTCTTCAGCGGGTTGTCGTCTTGCGGCCATTCGCCTTTTTCGACGCATCGAATCTCCTCGCGGATGGCGATCATCGCGTCGCAGAAGCGGTCGAGTTCGACCAGCGGTTCGCTCTCGGTCGGCTCGACCATCAGCGTGCCGGCCACGGGGAAGCTCAGCGTCGGCGCGTGGAAGCCGTAGTCGATCAGGCGCTTGGCCACGTCTTCCGCGCTGACGCCGCTGGTCTCCTTCAACGGCCGTAGATCGAGGATGCACTCGTGCGCGACGCCGCCGCCCTTCAAGCCCGCAACTTCGCTGCTGTAGTGGATGTCGTAGTGCTCCGACAAGCGCGCTGCGACGTAGTTGGCGGCAAGGATCGCGACCTCGGTGGCGGCGGTCAGGCCTTCCGCGCCCATCATGCGCACGTACATCCACGAGATCGGCAGCACGCCGGCGTTGCCGAGCGGTGCGGCCGAGACAGCGCCGACGGCTGACTGCTTGCCGGTACTGGTGTGATGGCCGGGCAGGAAGGGCACGAGGTCTTGCACCACGCACACCGGCCCGACGCCGGGGCCGCCGCCGCCGTGTGGGATACAAAAGGTCTTGTGTAGGTTGAGGTGGCTGACGTCGCCGCCGAACTCGCCGGGTGCGGCGACGCCGACCAGCGCATTCATGTTCGCGCCATCGACATACACGCGGCCGCCGTGTTGGTGCACCAGCGCGCACAGCTCCTTGACCTTCGGGTCGAACACGCCGTAGGTGCTCGGGTAGGTGATCATGATCGCGGCGAGCTTGTCGCTGTTCGCTTCGACCTTCGTGGTCAAGTCCGCCATGTCGACGTTGCCGAGCGCATCGCACTTCACGACGACGACGCTCATGCCCGTCATCTGCGCGCTCGCCGGATTGGTGCCATGCGCTGACTCCGGAATCAGACAAACGCTGCGATGGCCCTGGCCGCGCGCGTGCTGCCAGCCGCGGATCGCCAGCAGCCCGGCGTACTCGCCCTGCGAGCCGGCGTTGGGCTGCAGGCTGATGCCGGCATAGCCTGTGGCCTGGCACAGCCACGCGCGCAGTTGCTCGTCCATCAGCGCGTAGCCGGCGCGCTGCTCGGCCGGCGCGAACGGATGGATGTGCGCGAACTCGGGCCAGGTGATCGGGATCATCTCGGCCGTGGCGTTCAGCTTCATCGTGCACGAGCCGAGTGGGATCATCGTGCGGTCGAGCGCGAGATCCTTGTCCGAGAGCTTGCGGATGTAGCGCAGCATCTCGGTTTCGCTGTGGTGCGTGTTGAACACCGGGTGCGTCAGGAACTCGCTCGTGCGGCGCAATTCGAGCGGGATCAGCGGCTCGATGCCGCGCTCGAAGTTTGCGATGTCGGGCAGCGCCTGCCCCGGTTGCGCGAAGACCTGCCACAGCGCGACGATGTCGTCGCGCGTGGTCGTCTCGTCGAGCGTGATGCCGATGTAGGCGTCGTCCCATTCGCGGAAGCGCCGCAGGTTCATGCCGCGCGCCGCAGCAGCTTCGATCAACGCACCGGTTCTGCCGTCGGTCTTCAGCGACAGTGTGTCGAAGGCGCTGTCCTGGCGCGGCGCGTGGCCGAGCTGCGTCAGCCCGTCGGCCAGGATCGCGGTGTAGCTGGCCACGCGTTGCGCGATCCGCTTCAGGCCCGCGGGCCCGTGGTACACGGCGTACATGCTCGCGATCACGGCCAACAGCACCTGCGCCGTGCAGATGTTGCTCGTTGCCTTCTCGCGGCGGATGTGCTGCTCGCGCGTTTGCAGCGCCAGGCGGTACGCCTTGTCGCCGTGCGCGTCGATGCTCACCCCCACCAAGCGGCCGGGCAGGCTGCGCTTGAACTC
The DNA here is from genome assembly GCA_031375525.1 of Burkholderiales bacterium. GTDB lineage: Bacteria > Pseudomonadota > Gammaproteobacteria > Burkholderiales > Burkholderiaceae_C > CADEEN01. The sequence goes on along the minus strand of JANMHY010000149.1, from coordinate 1,349 downwards.
GTCTCTGCACGCCATGAAGGCGGCGTGCGGGCCGCCGTTGGCCATCGGCACGCCGAAGCGCTGGCTATTGCCGACGACGATGTCGGCGCCCCATTCGCCGGGCGGCGCCAACAGCGTGAGGGCCAGCAGATCGGTGCAGACGATGAAGGCGGCGTGTTTGGCATGCACGATGCCGGTGTCGGCGCGCAGATCATGAATCGAGCCGCTGGTGGTGGGGTAGCCGATAAGCACCGCGAAGTAGTCATCGGTGGCCAGCAGTGCGTCCCACTCGGGCGCGGAGTTGGCGAGTTTGATGGTGATGCCCAGCGGCTCGGCGCGCGTGCGCACAACCTCGATCGTCTGCGGGTGGCAGTCACCTGCGACAACGATCACGTTGCCCTTGGCCTTGACGCTGCGCTTGGCCAACGTCATCGCTTCGGCGGCGGCTGTCGCTTCGTCGAGCATCGACGCGTTGGCGATCGGCATGGCGGTGAGGTCACACACCATCGTCTGGAAATTGATCAGCGCTTCCATGCGGCCTTGAGAAATCTCGGCCTGATACGGCGTGTAGGCCGTGTACCAGGCAGGGTTCTCGAGGATGTTGCGCAGGATGACGCCGGGCGTGATCGTGCCGTGGTAACCCTGGCCGATGAAGTTCTTGAAGACCTTGTTCTTCGACGCCACCGCCTTCAGCTCTTTGAGCGCTTGTGCTTCGCTCACCGGCGCAGGCAGGTCCATTGGCTTGGCGCGCGCAATCGAGCGTGGCACCACGGCATCGATCAACGCGCGGCGGGACGCGGCGCCGATGACCGACAGCATGTGCTGCTCATCGCCCTCCCACGGGCCAATGTGGCGAGCGCGAAACTCGCCGGCGTTTTCCAGTTCGGACAAGGGCAGGGTGGCGGACTTCAGCATGATTCAGAAAATCAGAGGGTGGTCAGGAGCTTGTCGTAAGCCGGCGGGTCCATCAGCTCCTCGAACTGCTCCATGTGCGTGACATGGACCTTGAAGAACCAGCCGTTGCCCATCGGGTCGGTGTTGGCCAGGGCGGGGTCGGCGCGCAGCGCTTCGTTGACCTCGACCACTTCGCCCTCGGCCGGCATGTAGAGGTCGGCCGCAGCCTTCACGGATTCAACGACGCCGACGACCTCGCCGCGTTTGTAGGTCTTGCCGACCTCGGGCAGATCGACGAACACGACGTCGCCGAGCGCCTCCTGCGCATGCAGCGTGATGCCGACGACGGCGGCCTCGTGGTCTTCGATGTTGATCCACTCGTGGTCGGGGGTGAACATGGTCGTCATGGGTAGGTGCTCCTGTTGGGGTTTCAACCGCGAAAGTAGCCAGGGGGGACGAAAGGCATCGAGGTGACG
>JANMHY010000141.1:0-1683 GCA_031375525.1 Burkholderiales bacterium | reverse complement strand
GCCGGCGGCCACGGCGAGGAACAACACCACCAACAGCGCCGCCAGCCCTGCGCCGCGCGTCCACGGCGGCGGCGCCAGCATGCCGCGTTGTGCCGCGGCGCCAGCGGCACCGCCGGCGTTCCCGCGTGGCCCGCCGAGCGGGTTGCGCAGCACCCACATCGTGCGCCCGTCGTCGAGCTTGACCTGGATGCCGCGCGGCGCGCCGGGCAACTCGTTGTGGCGGCGCACATAGGTGTCGCTGGCCGCAATGCGCTGGCCCTGTTCGTCGTCGAGCGCGATCGGCAAACGCAGGCGCTGCGCCCACTCGCGCAAGGCCTGGGCCTGCTCTTCGCGCGGCGCGTCGGCCGGCGGCAGCGAGTGCTGGATCAGCTCGGCCCACGCGCCGACGCGCTCGTTGACCTGCTCGTCGAAGCGCCCGCGCTCGACCTGCACCTCGCGCTGGAACAGCCACGCCGAGCCGACGGCGAACAGCGCCAGGGCCAGGACCACCGTCAGGTAGATGCGCAGGTAGAGCGATTTCATGGAGCCCCTCGCGCGCGGGGTACCGCGCCCGATCCCCCAAGGGGATGCGTGCCGGCTTGGGGCGGCCCGGCGCTCGGCACGCTAAGCGTCTGCGTCCACATCCTGCCGCTTCGCAAAGAGGTAGCCCGCGCCGCGCACTGTGAGCACGCGCTTGGGTGCCTTCGGGTCGTCTTCGATCGCGGCGCGGATGCGCGAGACATGCACGTCGATCGAGCGGTCGAAGGCGTCCATCGGGTGGCCGCGCAGCGCGTCCATGATCTGGTCGCGCGAGAGCACGCGGCCGGCGCTTTGCGCAAGCACGGCGAGCAACTCGAACTGGTGGCTCGTCAGGTCGCAGCGTTGGCCGGCCAGGCGCGCTTCGCGGGCGCCGAGGTCGATCTCTAGGCGGCCGAAGGTCAGCACCTCGTCGGCTGCCGCAGCCGGCTGCGCGCGCCGCAGCAACGCCTTGACGCGCGCCAGCAGCTCGCGCGGCTCGAAGGGCTTGCCCAGGTAATCGTCGGCGCCGAGTTCGAGGCCGACGATGCGGTCCATCGGCTCGCCGCGCGCCGTGAGCATCAGCAGCGGCAAGCGCCGCGTGCGCGCGTCGGCGCGCAAGCCGCGCGTGAAATCGAGGCCATCGCCGTCGGGCAGCATCAGGTCGAGCAGCAGCGCGTCGTAGTGCTCGGCATGCAACTTGGCGCGGCCGTCGGCGAGCGTGAGCGCCGCATCGACGTGAAAGCCGGCGTTGCGCAGGTAGTCGCCGACCATGGCCGTCAGGCGGGCATCGTCGTCGATCAGCAAGAGGCGTTGGGTCGATGTCATGGTCAGGCCAGCGCAGGGCCGCTCCCAAGCGTCGGCCTGACCCTCCCCTCGGGGGAGTGTGAGCGAAGCGAGCGAGGGGTTGTCATGTCATGAAAAAGGCCCCGGACGCAGAGTGCGCCGGGGCAAGCTCCTGAAACGAAGGATAGATCAACGTGTCGTGCCACCTTCGAGCGACCGCCGCTCGTTCATGTGGCGCTCCATCATCGCGCCGCGCTGCCCGGCGCGGTCGGCGAGTTGCTTGCGCTGCTCGGGCGTCAGCACGCGGCTGACTTCGAGCATGGCCTGCATCATGCGGCGCGAGCCTTGATCGTGCTGTTGCAGCATCTGCGCGCGCAGCGCTTCGGCGGCGTTGGCATCGAC
>JANMHY010000009.1:0-2292 GCA_031375525.1 Burkholderiales bacterium | reverse complement strand
CCGTCGAGCGGGCTCACCGGGCCGCTTGCTTGGCCGTCTTGCCGATAGTCCTGCGGCGAGATGCCCACGACGATGCCGGCATTGGCATTGCGCTCGTTGCGCGAATACTGGCTCATGCCGTTGGTGACGACGCGGCCGGGTTCGCTGGTCGCCGCGACGACCGTGCCGCCCGGGCACATGCAGAAGCTGTACACCGAGCGGCCGTTGCCGGCGTGATGGACCAGCTTGTAGTCGGCCGCGCCGAGGATCGGGTGGCCGGCGCTGGGGCCGAAGCGGGCGCGGTCGATCACGCCCTGCGGGTGCTCGATGCGAAAGCCGATCGAAAACGGTTTTGCTTCCATGAACACGCCGCGCCGGTGCAGCACGTCGAAGGTGTCGCGCGCGCTGTGGCCGACGGCGAGCACGACATGGTCGGCGCGCAGCGCTTCGCCCGAGGCCAGGGTGAGGCCGCGGATCGCGCCGCCTTCGATCAGCACGTCGACCACGCGCTGCTGAAACCGAATCTCGCCGCCGAGCGCCACGATGTCGGCGCGCATCTTCTCGACCACACCGACCAAGCGGAAGGTGCCGATGTGCGGCTTGCTGACGAACAGGATCTCGTCAGGCGCACCGGCCTTGACGAACTCGTCCAACACCTTGCGCGTGAGGTGCCGCGGGTCGCTGATCTGGCTCCACAGCTTGCCGTCGGAGAACGTGCCCGCCCCGCCCTCGCCGAACTGCACGTTCGACTCGGCGTCGAGCACGCCCTTGCGCCACAAACCCCAGGTGTCCTGCGTGCGCTCGCGCACCGCACGGCCGCGCTCGAGCACGATCGGCCGCAAGCCCATCTGCGCCAGGATCAGCGCCGCGAACAGGCCGCAGGGGCCGAAGCCGACCACCAGCGGGCGTGGCCGATGCTCGGCGTGGAAGTCTGCCGGCGCGTGGGCAGCGAAGCGGTAGCGCATGTCGGGCGCTGGCCGCAGATGCGGATCGCCCGCAAAACGCGCGAGCACGTGCGCTTCATCCTCGACCTCGCAATCGACGGTGTAGATGAGCTGAACAGCCGTCTTCTTGCGCGCGTCATAGGCGCGCTTGAAGACGGTGAAGGCGTGCAGGTCGGCGTCTTGCACGCCGAGCCGAGACACAACGGCCGGACGCAACGCCTCGTCAGGATGCGCCAGCGGCAGCCGAAGCTCGGTGATTCGCAGCATGCGCTGCGAGTCGGTCTGAGTTCAGCCGCCCTTCTTGGGCCGCTTGCCCGGGTTCTTCTTGGTGCGCGTGTGCGCGCCGCGCTCGAGGCTGACCTTCTGGCCACGCCCCGAGGTGAACGTGGTGCCGGCCGGCGCGATCGGTTTCGGGGTGGCTTTGCGGTCGGCTTCGGTTCTGATCTTGGTGGCCATGATGATTCTCTGGATCGTGAAAGCTGTTCGAGAGCTGAATTAGGCCACAGCCTGTCAGGCGTGCACGCAATCGACGTAGTACGAGCCGTCTTCGTTCTCGACCAGCCCATGCACGTCGGTGTCGAAACCGGGGTACATGCCATTGAAGGTGCGCGTGAAGCGCAGGTAGTCGACGATCTTCTTGTTGAAGCGCTCACCGGGGATCAGCAGCGGGATGCCCGGCGGGTACGGCGTCAGCAGCGAGGTCGTGATGCGGCCCTCCAACTCCTCGATGGCCACGCGCTCGGTGTCGCGGTGGGCGATGCGCGCATAAGCATCGCTCGGCTTCATCGCCGGGTGCAGATCGCTCAGGTACATCTCGGTGACCAGGCGCGCCACGTCGTGCTTGACATAGGTCTCGTGGATCGACTGGCAGAGGTCACGCAGGCCCATGCGCTCATACGTCGGGTGCGCGGCGCAGAACTCGGGAAGGATGCGCCACATCGGCTGGTTGCGGTCATAGTCATCCTTGAACTGCTGCAGCGCCGTGACCAGCGTGTTCCAGCGGCCCTTGGTGATGCCGATCGTGAACATCACGAACAGCGAGTACAAGCCGGTCTTCTCGACGACGACGCCGTGCTCGGCGAGGAACTTGGTGACGATCGAGGCCGGGATGCCGGTCTTGGCGAACTTGCCGGCCACGTCCAGTCCCGGCGTGACGATCGTGCTCTTGATCGGGTCAAGCAGGTTGAAACCCGCAGCGAGGTTACCAAAGCCGTGCCACTTCTCGTTCGCGCCGAGCATCCACTGCTCGCGCGTGCCGATGCCATCGACGACCAGCTTGTCCGGGCCCCAGACCTTGAACCACCAGTCGCGGCCGAAGTCCTTGTCGACCTTGCGCATCGCACGGCGGAAGTCGAGCGCTTCCTTGATG
>JANMHY010000105.1:0-1697 GCA_031375525.1 Burkholderiales bacterium | reverse complement strand
TGGTCTCGATGCATTCGCTGGCGACGCCGGGGCCCATCACTTCGGACAGGCCATAGATGTCCACAGCGTCGATACCCGCACGCACCTCGATGTCGTGCCGCATCGCCTCGGTCCACGGCTCGGCGCCGAAGATGCCGACCTGGATGCTCATCGACTTCGGGTCGATCCCTTGGCGCTCGAACTCCTCGATGATGACCTGCATGTAGCTCGGCGTGACCATGATGATGTCGGGCTCGAAATCGCGGATCAGTTGCACCTGCTTCTCGGTCTGACCGCCGGACATCGGGATCACCGTGCAGCCCAGGCGCTCGGCGCCGTAGTGCGCGCCGAGGCCGCCGGTGAACAGGCCGTAGCCGTAGGCCACATGCACGATGTCGCCGCGGCGCCCACCCGCGGCGCGGATCGAACGTGCGACGAGATCCGCCCAGGTGTCGATGTCGCGCTGCGTGTAGCCGACCACCGTCGGCTTGCCCGTGGTGCCCGATGACGCATGCACGCGCACCACCTGCTCACGTGGCACCGCGAACATGCCGAACGGGTAGTTGGCGCGCAGATCGGCCTTGGCAGTCAACGCAAACTTGGCGATGTCAGCGAGCGTCTTGCAATCCGACGGCTGCACGCCCTTGGCGTCGAACGACTGTTTGTAGTGCAGCACGTTGTCGTAGGCGTGCTTCAAGGTCCACTGCAGGCGCTGCAACTGCAAGGCCTGCAATTCGTCGCGGCTGGCGCGCTCGATCGGCTCCAGCTCGCCCGGCTCTGGATGCTTCTTCACGGTTGCTTCCCCACCGGCAAGCCGTCGACGAGCGGCTTGCCCTTCATCGTGTAGGAGCGACCGCGGAAGGCGGCGATCTGCTCATCGCGCTGGTTGGTGACGACGATGTCGTACACGCCCGTGCGCCCGCCCTTGCTCAACTCGGTGGCCGACGCGGTCAGCACGTCACCCAGGCGGGCGCTGCTCATCAAGTGGATGTCGAAGCCGCTGGCCACGGTGACCTCGTTGTAGGCATTGCAGGCATAGGCAAAGGCGCTGTCGGCCAGCGTGGCGATGAGTCCGCCATGGCACAGGTCATGGCCGTTCAACATGTCCTCGCGCACGCTCATCGTCAGCGTCGCGGTACCGGCGTCGACGGCGATGACGCGCATGCCGAGCGACTTGCAGGCGCGGTCGTTGGCCCACATCGCGTCGCGCGTGGCCTCGGCGGTGTGTTGTGCGCCCATCAACGATCTTTGAAAACCGGCGCCCGTTTAGCGAGAAACGCGGCGACGCCTTCCGCGCTGTCGTGCGCGCGCGCCAGCTCGCGCTGCGTGCTGGCCTCGTTCGTGATCGCATCGACGAACTCCAGCGCCAGCGCGCTGTCGAGCGCGCGCCGCGTCTCGGCCAGCGCGCGCGACGGCAGCGCGGCGAGCTTGTTGGCCAGCGCCAGCGCCTCATCCATCAGCGCCGCGTCCTCGACACAGCGCCAGATCAGGCCGATGCGCTCGGCTTCTTCAGCCGGCAGCTTGTCGCCCGTCATCGCCAGGCCGAGCGCGCGTGCGCGGCCGACCAGGCGCGGCAACAGCCAGCTGCCGCCGCAATCGGGGATCAGGCCGATCTTGATGAAGGCCTGCACGAAGCTGGCGCTGCGCGCCGCGATGACGAAGTCGCAGCACAGCGCGAAGTTCGCGCCGGCGCCCGCAGCCACGCCGTTGACCGCTGC
>JANMHY010000058.1:0-1708 GCA_031375525.1 Burkholderiales bacterium | reverse complement strand
TGTCGGTTGACGCATCGCGCGAGCACGTGCACAGTCGCGCCTTCGATTTGTTCCACTCGCCACAGGAGGCCGCCATGACCCATCTGGACCTTGCCCCTTCGCTGGCTCGCACCGCCGCCGCCTGATCGCGCGCGCCCACGCACCCAAGTGTTCGTGAGGCCGTGACCGGCATCGGTCGCGGCAGCTAGCCAAAGCTCTCTTCGTTTGCCGCAGTAGCTGCGGCGTGGCTTTGCTTTGCTCATCACGAACACCCATGATCGAACTGACTGATCTCGAACGCCTGCGCGCCATTGGTTTGGCGCCGCACATCCTCTCCTCTCTACCGGAAGTGCGCGCCGACGACACGCTGATGCGCGTCGTCGAAGTGCAGCGCGACAGCGTCATGCTGCACAACGGCGACCACGCCGTGCGCGCGCGCGTGCTGCCCGCGCTGCACGCAGCGCTCGACAACGACGCGCTGGCCGTCGGCGACTGGGCCTATGCACAGCGCAATCCGCTCGCCGAATGGTGGGTGCACGTGCGCGTGCCGCCCGTGAACCAGATCGCGCGCCGCCTGCACGACGGCCGCGACAAGGTGACGCGCGCCGTCCTCGTCGCCAACATCGACACGGTGCTGATCGTCATGGGCCTGGACCATGACTTCAACCCGCGGCGGCTGGAGCGCTATGTCGCCTTCACGCGGCTGGCCCATGTGAGCGCGGTGGTCGTGCTGACGAAGGCCGACTTGGTGAGCAACGACGAGCGCGCCGCGCGCGAGCACGAGGCCTTGTCGCTGGTGCCGGCGGACGTGGCCGTGCTCGCCGTCAACGGCCAGTCGGCGCAGACGGCGTCCGCGCTGGCACCTTGGCTCGGCGCCGGGCAGACGCTGGTCGTGGTCGGCTCCAGCGGCGCGGGCAAGAGCACGCTGACCAACACGCTGCTGGGCGCCAACATCCAAGACACCGGCGTAATCCGTGCCGGCGACGGCCGCGGCCGCCACACCACGACCGTGCGCTCTCTGCATGCGCTAGCCAGCGGCGCCTGCATCATCGACACGCCGGGCCTGCGCACACTGCGCCTGGACGCCGACGCCGGCGAAGTCGTGCAGGCCTTCGACGACATCGCCCGTCTGGCGCCGCAATGCCGCTTCCGCGATTGCCGGCACGCCGGCGAGCCCGGCTGCGCGGTCCGCGAGGTTCTGGAACCAGCGCGGTTGAAGAACTTTCACAAGCTGCAGCGCGAGGCGCAGCGCGATGCGATGAGTGCGCTCGAACGCAAGGCCGTGGTGTCGGTGTGGAAGGTGCGCAGCAAGGCCGCGCGTACGCGCGACAAGCAAAAGCGGCAGGCCTGACCCCGCGTGTTTTACCTCGTGATCGACGAGTTTGAGATCACCGGCTGACCCGGCGCCGCGATCACGAAGATGCCGGGCAGGCCCGCAGTCTCGAAGGTGCCTTTCGGGTTGGCCGCGAGCGTCGAGTTGGCGATCGACATCGTGCCGGTGCGGTTGTTGCTGACGTAGATGATTGCGCCGCCGCCTTCGTTGGCGCTGTTGTTGCGCATCACCGTGCCGCACAGCGACAGGTCGAAGGTGTTGCCGTCCATGTAGATGCCGCCGCCGTTGCCGCCGCCCGGCGTGCCGGCGCGCTGTGGATTCGCGCCGACGCCGATGGCCTTGTTGTGCGTGAAGACGCTGTTGAGCACCGTGTACGAAGTGTCGATGCTCGACAGG
>JANMHY010000031.1:0-4655 GCA_031375525.1 Burkholderiales bacterium | reverse complement strand
GCGGTGCAGGGCCTGATGGGCGGGCATGTCGATGCCATCGCCGTCAGCCCGGCGGAGGTGAGCAGCTTCGTCGCCGCCGGCAAGCTGAAGACGCTGGCCATCATGTCCGACCAGCGCCTGACCGGCCTGTACGCCAACGTGCCGACGTTCAAGGAGCGCGGCATCGACTTGTCGGTCGGCACCTGGCGCGGCCTGGGCGTGCCGCTGGGCACGCCGCCCGAAGTCGTGACCGTGCTACGTGACCTGACGCGCAAGATCGCTGAGGACGCCGGCTACAAGGAAGCGATGGCCAAGAGCAACCTGTTGACCTGGTACCAGGAAGGCGAGCAGTTCAAGCCCTTCATGGCCGCGCAGTCCGACTACTTCAAGAAGCTGCTGGCCACCATCAAGGTCGACAAACAATAGGGGCAGCGCTTGAAGATCCTGTTCCACGGGCAGAACGCCGCCAACTTCCGGCGCGGCTTCGAGCAGATGATCGAGGCCGGGCACACGATCGTCGACGTCGGAGATGCGCTGTCGGCACCGGGCGAAGCCGAGCACTTTGCGTCGGCCGACGTCATCGTCGGCATCAAGCTCGATGCGTCGATGCCCAAGCCGCAGCAGCTGCGCCTGTACCAGGCGCCGGCCGCGGGCACCGATGCGATCGATGTGTCGCTGCTGCCCGAGCGCAGCGCGCTGTGCAACTGCCACGGCCACGAAGACGCGATCGCCGAGTACGTCTTTGCCGCGTTGCTGGCGCGGCACGTGCCGTTGGTGCGGGCCGACTCCGACCTGCGCCGCCAACAGTGGACCTACTTCGCCGGCAGGCCCAAGGCGTTGCGCACGGAGCTCGGCAGCCAGACGATCGGCCTGCTCGGCTTCGGTCACATCGCCAAGGCGATCGCGGCGCGCGCCAAGGCCTTCGGCATGCGCGCACACGCAGCCAACCGCAGCGCGGTGACGAGCGAGCATGTCGATCGCGCGTATGCACTGTCGGACCTGCACGCCTTCCTGGCCGACTGCGATGTCGTCGTCGTGACGCTGCCGCTGACGGCGCAGACGCAAGGCCTGGTCGATGCCGCGGCGATCAACGCGATGCGCCCTTCAGCCTGGCTCGTCAACGTCGGCCGCGGGCCGGTGGTGGCCGAGCAGGCGCTGTACGACGCGCTGCGTTCTAAGCGCCTCGGCGGCGCCGTGATCGACACCTGGTACCAGTACCCGACACCCGATCAGCCCGAATGCGCGCCGTCGAAGCTCGACTTCGCGGCGCTCGAAAACGTCGTCATGACGCCGCACATGTCCGGCTGGACCTCAGGGACAGTGCTGAGGCGCCAACAGACGATGGCAGACAACATTGCCCGACTGGCCACAGGGCGGCCATTGCTGAACGTACTCAAGCCCGCTTCCACCTAAACCAACGGAGACCGACGATGAAGATTTCCCGACGTGATCTGACCAGCATTGCCGCTGCCGCTGCCCTCGCCTGCCTCACACCCGGCGCTTTCGCAGCGACGTTCAACCTGAAGCTCGGCCACGCGGTCAACACCACCGACGGCCAGCACGCCGCGGCGGTGAAGCTGGCCGAGCTGGTCAAGGAGCGCACCAAGGGCGACGTGGAGATCACGATCTACCCGGCCAACCAGCTCGGCAACGACGCAGCGATGATCAACGGCGCGCGCGGCGGCACGATCGACATCGTCTCCAGCGGCGCCTCCAACTACAACGGCATCGTCGCCAACACGGCGGCGATGGAGCTGCCCTTCGTCTTCCGCAGCGCGCAGCACGCTTACGCCGTGCTCGACGGCCCGATCGGCACCGGCGTCTTGAACGAAATGGCGCCGCACGGCCTGAAGGGCCTGGCCTACTGGGAGAACGGCTGGCGCGCCTTCACCAACAACAAGCGTCCGATCAAGACGCCCGAGGACGTCAAGGGCCTGAAGATCCGCTCCACCGGCAACCCGTATCACATTCAGGCCTTCAAGCTGCTGGGCATGAACCCGTCGCCGATGGCGATCGCCGAGCTTTACACCGCGCTCGAGACCGGCACCTTCGACGCCCAGGAGCACCCGATCAACGTCACCTGGTCGTCGAAGTTCTATGAAGTGCAAAAGCACCTGACGATCAGCAACCATGTCTATTCGCCGCTGATCCTGGCGATGAACAAGGCCAAGTTCGACAGCCTGCCGGCGAACTACCAGACCATCGTCGTCGAGGCGGCGCGCGAGGCGGCGAAGTACCAGCGCGAGCTCAACGCGGGCAACGCCGGCAAGGTGGTGGCCGAGTTGAAGAAGTCGGGCATGCAGGTCGTCGAGACGGTGGACATGGCGCCGTTCCAGAAGATCGTCTCGGAGCCGATCGCCAAGGCCTTCGCCGAGAAGAACGGCGCAGCGCTGCTGCAGGCCATCGAAGCCACCAAGTAGTCAGACAAGACAGGCGAGCCGCATGAAGAAACTCAACGATCTTTTCTTCCGGCTCGCCGAAGCGTTGCTGGTGCTGATGCTCTGCGCCATGGTGGTCATGGTCTTCGGCAACGTCGTGCTGCGCTACGGCTTCAACTCGGGCCTCGACTTCTCGGAAGAGCTGTCGCGGTTCTTCTTCATCTGGATCACCTTCCTCGGCGCCGTGATCGCCATGCGCGAGAACGCGCACCTCGGCCTCGACACGCTGATCCGCGTGCTGCCGCGCCTGGGCAAGAAGTTGTGCTTCGGGCTGTCGAACCTGTTGATGCTCGGCTGCTGCGCCTTGATGTTCTACGGCACCTGGCGACAGCACCACATCAACGCAACCACGATGTCGCCGGTGACCGGCCTGCCGATGATCTGGGTCTATGGCGTCGGCTATCTGGCCAGCCTGGCGATGGGCGCGCTGATCGCCGGCAATCTGTGGAAGCTCGTCAGCGGGCGCATCACCGACAAGGACCTGATCCAGGTGCACGACTCGGAAGAAGACGCGCTGGCGCATGTGCCGGCTGAGCCGAAAGAGGCCACCAAATGACCATCCTCGTCTTCGTCGTCTCGCTGCTCGGCGCCATGGCGCTGGGCATGCCGCTGGCGTTCTCGCTGCTGGTCTCGGGCGTGGCGCTGATGCTGCACCTGGACCAGTTCGACACGCAGATCGTGTCGCAGAACCTGATCAGCGGCGCCGACAACTTTCCGCTGATGGCGGTGCCCTTCTTCATGCTCGCCGGCGAGTTGATGAACGCCGGCGGCATGAGCCGGCGCATCGTCAACTCGGCGATGGTCTGGGTCGGCCACTTCAAGGGCGGGCTCGGCTACGTGGCCGTGTTCGCCGCGCTGATCATGGCCAGCCTGTCGGGCTCTGCGGTGGCCGACACCGCGGCGCTGGCCGCCGTGCTGATGCCGATGATGCGCAAGGCCGGCTACCGCATGGACCGCTCGGCGGGCCTCATCGCCGCCGGCGGCATCATCGCGCCGGTGATCCCGCCGTCGATCGGCTTCATCCTCTTCGGCGTCATCGGCGGCGTCTCGATCTCCAAGCTGTTCATGGCCGGCATCGTGCCCGGCATCCTGATGGGCGTGGCGCTCATCATCACCTGGTGGATCGTCGCGCACAAGGACAAGGTCGAGGTCGCGCCGAAGGTGGCGATGGGCGAGCGCATTCGTGTCACGGCCGACGCGTTCTGGAGCTACCTGCTCGCCTTCACGATCATCGGCGGCATGAAGGCCGGCATCTTCACGCCGACCGAGGCCGCCGTGGTGGCGGTGGTCTATTCGCTGCTGGTCAGCCTCTTCGTCTATCGGGAAATCAAGTTCAAGGATCTCTCCAAGATCATCCTCGCCGCCGGCAAGACCTCGGCAATCGTCATGTTCCTCGTCGCCGCGGCGCTGGTCTCGGCCTGGCTGATCACGGTGGCCAACATCCCGAACCAGATCGCCACGCTGATGACGCCGTTCATCGACAACAAGACGCTGTTGATGGTGATGCTGATGCTGCTGGTCGTGGTCGTCGGCACGGCCCTGGACTTCGCGCCGACGGTGCTGATCCTCACGCCCGTGCTGATGCCGCTGGTGCGCCAGGCCGGCATCGACCCGGTGTATTTCGGCGTGCTGTTCATCATCAACAACGCCATCGGCCTGCTGACGCCACCGGTGGGCACGGTGCTCAACGTCGTCTGCGGCGTCGGCCGCATCCCGATGCACGACGTCATAAAGGGCGTGTGGCCCTTCCTGCTATCGCAACTGATCGTGCTCGCGCTGCTGATCGCCTTTCCGGCGATCGTCATGGTGCCGTTGAAATTTCTGCTCGGCTGACACGTTCCGCTGCAAGGACTGAACCCATGGACGCACTCGACATTCACGCCGCCGGCGACCTGCGGGTCGAAGACGTTGCCACGCCCGAGGTCGGCCCCGGGCAGTTGCGCATCCGCGTGCGCACCGGCGGCATCTGCGGCTCGGACCTGCACTACTTTCAGCATGGCGGCTTCGGCACCATCCGCCTCCAGCAGCCGATGGTGCTCGGCCACGAAGTGGCGGGCGTGATCGAAGAGGTCGGCGCCGGTGTTGCCGGCTTCTCGCTCGGCGACCGCATCGCCGTCAGCCCGAGCCGGCCGTGCACGTTGTGCCGCTTCTGCCAGCTCGGCCTGCAGAACCATTGCCTGGACATGCGCTACTTCGGCAGCGCGATGCGCATGCCGCATGTGCAGGGCGCGTTCCGCA
>JANMHY010000007.1:0-2993 GCA_031375525.1 Burkholderiales bacterium | reverse complement strand
GGCGCCACCCGCGCCCACCAGGGTGTGCGTCTCGTCGATGAACAGGATGATGGGCTTGGCGCTGGCCTGCACCTCGTCGATGACGCTGCGCAGCCGCTGCTCGAATTCGCCTTTCATGCTGGCGCCGGCCTGCAGCAGGCCGACGTCGAGCGCGCGCAGCTCCACTTCCTTCAGGCTGGGCGGCACGTCACCGCGCGCGATGCGCTGGGCAAAACCTTCCACCACCGCGGTCTTGCCGACACCGGCCTCGCCGACCAGGATGGGGTTGTTCTGACGGCGCCGCATCAGGATGTCGACCACCTGGCGGATTTCGTCGTCGCGGCCGACGATGGGGTCCATCTTGCCGTCACGCGCCTGTGCGGTCAGGTCGACCGTGAACTTCTTCAGTGCCTCTTGTTTGCCCATCGCCGCCGGCGCCATGGCACCGCTGGCTTCGCCCGGTGCGGCTCCGCCGGACAAACCGCTGCCGTCGCTGGCGCCCTGCCCGTCTTCGGGGCTGCCGGCCAGCACCTGGGCCAGGTTGTCGGACAAGTCGTCCAGCTTGATGCGTTCAAACTGGCGGCTGATGGCCAGCAGGTGGCCGCGCAGGTTTTTCGTCTTCAGCATGCCCACCAGTACATAGCCGCTGCGCACGCTGCTGTCGCCATAAAGCAGGGTGCCATAGACCCAGCCGCGTTCGATCGCATCGGCGATGTTCTCGGCGATGCCGGAGATGCTGGTCGCGCCGCGCGGCAACCGGTCGAGCGCGGCGGTCAGATCCTTGGCCAGCGCCGACATGTCGAGCTGGTAGTGCTTGATGACGCGGTGCCAGTCGCTGTCGGCGCTTTGCAGCAACTGCGCGAGCAGATGCTCCAGCTCGACATAGGGGTTGCCGCGCAGCTTGCAGAACACGGTCGCCCCCTCGACGACCTTGTACGTGGGCTGGTTGAGCTTGCCGAACAGCGTGACGCGATTGATCTCTGCCATGATTTTTTCCTTGGTGATGCAATGGTGCTGGTAGGACTCAAGCTCGGGCGGGGTTCGGGACCAGCGTGATGGCCGCAGGCCGGGCGCCACGGGGCGGGCCCAGCCAGGTGGTCCAGCCCAGACGTCCGTGGCGGCCGGGCCTGCAGGCGGGCACCTGCGCCTTGTCGAGTTCGAGGCGCAGGTCCCAGCCTAGTTCGTGGCCGATGTAGTGACCGATCAGCGCCTTCACCGCCGGCAGCGCGCTGCCCACCGGCAGCAGCGACTCGAAGGCCTCCAGCGCGAGCGGGCCGATGTGGATGCGCACATGGTGCTGGCGGTCGAAAACGGTGCCCCCCAGCACCGCACTGACGCCGAGTTGCGCCGTGGCGCGGCGGCGCGACCCGCCGCGACCGCCGAGGCGCGTGCGCTCGGCCTGCTGCAGCGCCATCCAGCGGCCCACGAACTGTTCGACGCGCACCGGCCGGGCAAGGTAGCGCGTCAGGAACTGCGCCAGCCCGTCGGCATTGCGCACCTGCCGCGACAGCAGGCCGGCAAAAGCCAGGCGCGCGTGGTCGGGCAGCGCATCGCGCCGGCGCCACTCGGCACCACCGACGCCCACCAGCGCGCCGACATAGTCGGCGAAGCGGTCTTCTTGCGGCCGGTCCAGGCTGACCGACGGCTGGGCCTGCGCCCAGGCGCGATAGAACAACAGCAGCAGGCGATGATGGAACAGGTCGGCGAAGCGGCTGAACGTCTCGTCGCCCTTGTGCAGCTTGCGCTCGTGGGCAAACGTGGTCAGGTGCAGCGGCAACGGGCCGTTGGGGCCGAACAGGCCGAAGAACCGCACCTGCATGCGCGGCCGGCCGCTGCGGTCGGCAACATCGACGCTGGCAATGCTGGCGGGCGCAAAGCCGAGGTCGGCTGTCTGGCCCAAGCGCACCGGCTCATCGACCGGCCGGCGTGCCGTGCCCAGGCGCGGCTTGTGCGGATGGTGAGCCTCGATCAAGCGCAGGGCGTGGAAGAAGTCGAAGCGATAAGGCTCGGCAGCCATCGCCGAAAAAGCTTTGCTCGCGGACTCGCGCGCCGCTCCCCCATCGTGCCAGCCGGCGCTCCCCCCTTCGGCTGGCGGCATCACAGGATCGGGCGCGTCCCGCATCGCGGCCTCCCCGAAAGAATGTCGCCACGGGCCGGCGAGTGCAGCCGCGTCTGCGTGAAGCTGTTGAGCGACACATGGCGGGCGACAAATCGCTCCAGCACGCAGCCCAGCAGGAACGCGCTGGCGCCCTCGAACGACAGGTCGTCGACCTCCACCTTGACTTCGACGCCGCGGCCAAACGTGATCGGGCCCGGCATCGGCAGCCGGCGCACCACCGGCTGCAGCTTCACCGAACGCAACCCTTCCACCTGGCGCTGCGCGCCGGCGTCGCCGGCCGGTGCATACAGGCGCAGGATCGAGCGCAAGGCCGCGGCCCCCTGTTCGGCATCGGCATCGGTCAGCGACAGGTGGTTGAGCGATAGCTGGTTGATGAGCTTCCAGGCGATGTTGGCCTCGCGCAGGGCCGAGCTCGGCCGCGACGGCCCCTTGACGACGCGGATGCTCTTGACTGGCGCGGTCTGCGCCAGCGTCAAGTCGCCTTTAGTGTCGCCCAGGCGCATCAGCACCGGCAGATCGCGGTTGGTGCACAGCGCGCGCACGCCCAGTTGACGCAGATCTTCTGAATACGGCGCCTCGTCGGAGTCAACCACCGACAGATAAACCTCGGTGCCGATGTAGGCCGTGCGCGTGCCCTCGCGCTGCTGCGTCTGCGAGAGGATTCGCGGCTCGCGCTTCACCGAGTAGTAGACGTTGTGCGAGCGCTCCTCGGTGTGGAAGGCGTTGTAGAACGGCAGGAAGCGCCACTCGCTGTGGGTCCCCGTGCCGTAGCCCAGGACCTCGGTGATCGAATGCACCTCGTAGTCCATCGGCCGCGTGCGGTCGGGCACCACATGAAATTCGCTGCTGTCGCCGTTGACATGGATGCGGTCGCAGCGCCGCTCCAGCAGGTTGA
>JANMHY010001027.1:0-3829 GCA_031375525.1 Burkholderiales bacterium | reverse complement strand
CCGCGCGGCCTCTTGATGATGGGCATCGACGTCATCGGCGACAGCCTGACCGAGATCAACGTCACCAGCCCGACGGGGTTTCAGGAGATCACGCAGCAGGCCGGCATCGACGTCGCCAAGCTGTTCGTCGATGCGCTCGAGAAGGCCCTTGCATCCGCCGGATGACGCGCTGCGTATTCCGCCCTACGATGAGCACCGTGATGACGCTCGCCCCGCACCCCCGCTCCACCGCCGCGAACCTGCTGCGGCTGCTGGCGGTGTGGCTGGCGGCGATCGTGTTGGTGCAAGGGCTCTCGGCAGCGCAGGCGCTCGGCCTCGGGCCTCTGCACCGGCACAATGTCGCCAGCGCGCACCACGATCACCGTCACGATAGCGCGCAGCGCCACCACCACGCCGCCGTCGACGCGAGCGTGCTGCCTGCAGGTCAGGACCTCGACTTCGATGCCGCCGCTTTCGCTCTCACCGCCGCGTTGGCGCTGATGGCTGTCGGCGCGGTCCATCGTGCACGCGACCCGCGCCGCCACGTTTGGCGCGGAGCGCCCGCCTGGGCATGGCTCACCGCCGTGACCGCAGCGCTGCGAAGACCCCCGCGCCGGGCCTGACCCGTCGAATCTCCTCGTGCCGCGGCATGCACAGGCCGCGCCGCGGCTTTGCAGCTTTGGCGGCCAAGGTCGTCAGCGGCAGCATCCCAATCGACTCGGCTGGCCCGCAGTGCGTCGCCGGCTTGGGGAACCCAATGAAGAATCAACGTCACGCACGCCGCGCTTGGCTGCACGAGCGCTGCGCACTCGCCCTTGCGGGCACCGTCGGCCTTGCCGCCGCAGCGCGCGCAGGCGGCGAGCAGGAACTGCAGAAGATCGTCATCACCGGCACGGCGACCACCCAGGTCGGCATAGCCGATTCGGCCAACGTCGGTACCGTGACGCAAAAGCAGCTTGAGGCCCGCACCGTCTACCGCCCAGGCGAATTGCTGGAAGCCACGCCGGGGCTCGTCGTCAGCCAGCACAGCGGCGAGGGCAAGGCCAACCAGTTCTACCTGCGCGGCTTCAACCTCGACCATGGCACCGACCTGCGCACAAGCGTCGACGGCATGCTCGTCAATCAGCGCAGCCACGGCCACGGCCAGGGCTGGACCGACCTCAACTTCGTCATCCCCGAACTGGCGACCGGCCTGCGCTACAAGAAGGGGCCTTACTACGCCAGCGAGGGCGACTTCTCCTCCGCCGGCGCAGTCGAGCTGACCTATGCCGATGCGCTGCCCTCAGGCATCGCCCACCTCGGCGTCGGCCAGAACGGCTTTCGGCGCGTGCTGCTCGCCAACTCTTCCGACGTCGCTGCCGGCAAGCTGCTCTATGCGCTCGAAACCCTGCACAACGACGGGCCGTTCAACCAGCCCGACGATTACCGCAAGCTCAACGGCGTCTTGCGCTACTCGCAGGGCGACCGCGCCAACGGCTGGAATGTCACCGGCATGGGCTATTCGGCGAAGTGGAACGCCACCGACCAGATTCCGCAGCGCGCGGTGGACAGCGGCCAGCTCGATCGCTTCGGCGCCATCGACACGACCGACGGCGGCAAGGCCCATCGCTACAGCCTGTCGGGCGCGTGGCGGCGCACGAGCGAAGCCTCGGCGACCGAGGTCAATGCCTATGCGGCGCATTGGAAACTCGATCTGTTCTCCAACTTCACCTACTTCCTCGACAACCCGGTCGATGGCGACCAGTTCGCCCAGCCCGACCGGCGCACGATGTCGGTGGTCAATGCGCGCCATTCCTGGCCGACGAGCCTGTTCGGCCGCGACAGCGAGAACCAGGTCGGCGTGCAGTTCCAGAACGACAACATCTTCAACGCCCTGCTCAACACCAAGGCGCGCCAGACCTTGTCGACCACGCGGCGCGACCACACCGTGCAGACCAGCGTCGGCGTCTGGGCCGACAACGCCACCCGCTGGACGCCGAGCTTCCGCACCGTGGCCGGCATCCGCTTCGACAGCTACCGCTTTGATGTGGCGAGCGACCTGGCGGCCAACTCGGGCCAGCGCAACGACAACATCACCAGCCCGAAGCTGAACCTGATCTTCGGCCCGTGGTCGGGCACCGAGTTCTACGTCAATCTCGGCCGCGGCTTCCACAGCAACGACGCGCGCGGCACCGTCATCACCACCGACCCGAAGAGCGGCGATCCGGTGGAACCGGTGACGCCGCTGTCGCGCTCGACCGGGTTCGAGCTCGGCCTGCGACTGTCGCCGCTGCCCGGTCTGCAGACCTCGCTGTCGGTGTACCAGTTGAAGCTCGACTCCGAGCTGATCTTCGTCGGCGACGCGGGCACGACCGAAGCCGGCCGCCCGAGCCGGCGCGTGGGCTTCGAGCTGGCGAACTACTACCGCCACGGCGACTGGTTGACGATCGACGCCGACATCGCCTTTGCGCAGGCGCGCTTTCAGGACAGCGCGCCCGAAGGCCGGCGCATTCCGGGCGCTGTCGAAGGCGTGGCGTCATTGGCGGTGGCGGTCGACAACCTCGGCCCCTGGTTCGGCGCACTGCAGTTCCGCTACTTCGGTCCGCGCCCGCTGATCGAGGACAACTCGGTGCGCTCGAAGGCCACCGCGCTGCTCAACGGTCGCATCGGCTACAAGATCAGCCCGAAGCTGCATGTCGAACTCGAAGGCTTCAACCTGACCGACCGCAAGGTCTCGGCGATCGACTACTACTACACCTCGCGCTTGCCGGGAGAGCCGGCCGCCGGGGTGGCGGATATCCACTTCCATCCGATCGAGTCGCGGTCGTTCAGGCTGTCGCTGAATGCGAACTTCTGAGTGTGCAGCGGTGGGTGCATGATCGGCTCACCATCCAACCCTGCCCGGCCCGCGTACGCTCACGCATGAAGATCGCATCCACGCTCGCTGCCCTTACGCTCGCCTGCGCAGCCGCACCCTCGGCTGCACACGACACCTGGTTCGAACCCCTGCCGAACGGCAGCCTCGCGCTTGGCACCGGCAACCGCTTCCCGGTCAACGAGATTGCGGTGGACGACAAGTACTTCGCCAAAAGCGGCTGCGTTGCCGTCGACGGCAAGGCGCGCAGTCTGGACAAGGTTCGCTTCACCGACAAGGCCACGCTGCTGCGCTCGAAGGACCGCGCGGCCAGCGAGCCGCTGACCTGCTTCGTGCAACTGCAGCCGTTCGACATCGACCTGCCGCCCGACAAGATCGAGATCTATTTCAAAGAAATCCGGCCGAGCGACGCTGTGCTCGCCACGTGGGCCGACCTCAAAGCGCGCGGCCTGCCGTTCCGCGAGCATTACACCAAGAGCGCGCGCATCGACGTCGGCGCCGACGCATCGTCGCAACCGATCGGCACGGCGATGGACGCGCTGCGCGTGTCGCCGCGCGGCGCCTTGACCGTCGGCACTGAAGCCGTGTTCGAGGTGCTGCGCGACGGCAAGCCGCTGCCTGACTTCCCAGTCGAGCTGATCAACGAACGCAGCCCCATTGGCCTGTGGCACCGCACCGACAGCGAGGGCCGTATCAAGGCCAAGCTGCCCTTGCCCGGGCGCTGGATCTTGCGCGGTGTCGATTTGCATTTGGCAGCGAGCGATGCGACACGCTGGGAGAGCTGGTTCATCACCTATGCGTTCGAAGTGGCGCGCTGACAGAGGGCGCATTCGAGGGCACATGACCGCGCGCTTCGCAAGTGCATCAATGCCTGCAAGGCTACGGATAGCGGTCACGCGGGCAAGCAAGGTGATGGGCAGGAGTGGTTTAGGTTTGTTCGACACCTGCCCGTGCGACACCACCGTGCGGCGCATGGCCCTTACCTGAGGGCAGGTG
>JANMHY010001033.1:0-2894 GCA_031375525.1 Burkholderiales bacterium | reverse complement strand
TTGCATTGCCACGGCTTGATGGCGCCCTTCAACACCTCGCCGCATTGGCAGGCCTTGGGATCGGCGATGCGCAGGTTGGGCATTTCGAAGCGGCGCTCGGCGTCGTAGGCCGCGAACGCCGCGTTCAGCCGCACGCCCGAGTGGTCGATCGAACCGAGGCCGCGCCATTCGAAGAACTCGCGCAACTCGAACACCTTCGCCACCGCCGCAAGGGCGCGAGCGTTGCCGGCGGCAGGCACCGCGCGCGCGTACTGGTTCTCGACTTCGCAGCGCCCTTGGGCAAACTGGCGCAGCAGCATCCACACCGACTGCAGCACGTCGAGCGGCTCGAAACCGGCGACGACGAGCGGCTTGCGGTAGTGGCGGGCAATGAAGCCGTAGGGTTCGGTGCCGATCACCATGCTGACATGGCCGGGGCCGAGAAACCCGTCGAGCTGCACCTCGGGCGAATCGAGCACCGCCTTGATCGTCGGCACGATCGTGATGTGGTTGCAGAAGACCGAGAAGTTGCGCACGCCGCGCGTCTGCGCTTCCAGCACGGTGAAGGCCGTGCTCGGCATCGTGGTCTCGAAGCCGAGCGCGAAGAACACCACCTCGCGCTGCGGATTCTCGACAGCGATCTTCAGCGCATCGAGCGGCGAATAGACCATGCGCACGTCGGCGCCGTCGGCCTTGGCCTGCAGCAGGCTCTTCTTCGAGCCGGGCACGCGCATCGCGTCGCCGAAGGTGGCGAAGATCACCTCGGGCCGTTCGGCCAGCGCCACACAGTCGTCGACACGGCCCATCGGCAATACGCAGACCGGGCAGCCGGGGCCATGCACGAGTTCGATCGACTCGGGCAGCAGCGCTTCGATGCCGTAGCGGAAGATCGTGTGGGTATGGCCGCCGCAGACTTCCATCAACTGCAGCGGCTTCGAGCGGCCTGCGCTCACTTGCGCTGCCAGCGGCGCGATGCGATCGAGCAGCGCCTTCGCCGCCGCCGGGTCCTGGAACTCGTCGACGTACTTCATGGCGCGGCCTGCGCGCTGCCGCGCGTGTCGGCCAGCAGCGTGTGCACGAGATCCCAAAGGATGTGATAGATCGCGACATGCGTTTCCTGCACGCGGTGGATGCTCGTGCTTTCCACCGTCAGGCAGTGATCGACATCGGCGCTGCGCGCCAGCGCGCCGCCGTCGCCGCCGCTGAGCGCGATCGTCAGCAGCCCCATCGTGCGCGCCTGCGCCGCCGCGGCGAGCAGGTTCTCGGAGTTGCCGCTGGTGGAGACCGCGATCAGCGCATCGCCGTGCCGCGCCAGCGCGATGAGTTGGCGCACGAAGACATGGCGCACGCCGACATCGTTGGCCACTGCCGTCAGCATCGCGGTGTCGGCAACCAGGCTGGTTGCGGCCAGCGCGGGCCGACCCACGGTGACCGGGTGCAGGAACTCGACCGCTATGTGCGCCGCGTCGCAACTCGAGCCGCCGTTGCCGATGGTGAACAGGCGCCCGCCGTGGCGATAGACCTCGGCCAATGCCTGCGCGGCTTGCACTACCTCGTTGCCGTGCGCAGCGAAGAACGCGCGCTTGGTGTCGACGCTGTCGTTCGCTTTGGCACGCACCGATTCGAGCAGCGTGTCTTGCAGCGCCGCCGCGTCCGCCGGCGTGCCATGCAGGAAGGGGTAGAGCGAGCGCAGCGCATCGTTCACCGGCGCATCCCTTCGTGCTGCGCCGCGAGCTCACCTTCGATGTCGCCGAGCGCGGCCAGCAGTTCGAGCGTCTTGCGCGCCTCGGCTTCGTCGATGCGGCTCATCGCAAAGCCGACATGGATCAGCACCCAATCGCCGACGCACGATTCGATCGGATGCGCGTCATCGACGATGCAGGCCAGGCTGACCACGCGCGTTGCACCACCCACGTTGACCGACGCGAGCCGGTTCGTGGCGTCGGTGATCTCGATCACCTGGGCCGGGATGCAGACGCACATGTCAGAGCAACCTCGTTCAAAGCAAGCGAGCGGGACGCGGCCACCACCGCCTGCCCGAGCGACAAGCCACCGTCGTTCGTCGGCACACGCGCCGGCGACCAGACCGTGAAGCCGTCGGCTTCGAGCCGCCGCGTCAGCGCCGCCAGCAGACACGCATTCTGGAACACGCCGCCGCCGAGCGCGATGCGGTGTTCCCAGGGGTCGCCGTGCTGTCGCGTCAATTGCCCGGCCATAGCGGCAAGGGCCTGCACGAGCCCGAGGTGGAAACGCGCGGCGACGATGCCGATGGGCCTCTGCGCGGACAGGTCGGCGAGCAACTCGGGCCACATCGGCGTGCTGTCGATCCGGTCCTCGGTCAAAGCCAGCGTGTAGGCCTCGCCGCGCCGCAGCGCATCCGCATCGATGCAGGCTTCGAGTTCGATCGCGGCCTGGCCTTCGTAGCTGGTGTGGCTGCACAGGCCGACCAGCGCCGAGACGGCGTCGAACAAGCGCCCGCAGGACGTGGTGACCGGGCAGTTGATGCCGCTTTGGGCGGCGGCGTCGAGCAGGCGCCAGGGCCGTTGCTCGAGCTGGCGGAAGAACGGCAGCGCCGCGTGCTCGCGCTGCAACGCCGCTGCGTCGGGATGCCGGGCCAGGTAGGCCCATGCCATGCGCCAGGGCTCGCGGATGGCCTGCTCGCCGCCGGGCATCATCACCGGCGCCAGCGAGGCGACTCGTTCGGCGCTGCGGTAGTCGGCGCGCAGGAACTCGCCTCCCCACAGCGTGCCGTCGTCCCCATAACCCAGGCCGTCGAGCGCAATGCCGAGCACCGGCGGCGCGTCGATCGGCACGCCGTGCTCGGCCAGGCAGGCGGCGATGTGCGCGTGGTGATGCTGCACTTCGATCAGCGTCAAGCCCTCGGCGGCGGCGCGCTCGCGCCCGGCGTGGCCGGC
>JANMHY010001010.1:0-1962 GCA_031375525.1 Burkholderiales bacterium | reverse complement strand
CCAGCCGGCGAGCTGGCCGTCCTTGTCGGCGCCCGATGCGGTGAGCACCTTGTTGCCGGGCGCCACCAGGTCGGGCTTGATCAGGTTGTCGGTCCAGCGGTTGCCATTGGCGAACGTGAAGCCGCCGCGTGTGGGGCCGCGCGAGCTGAAGCTCGTCACCACGTCGTCGGCGCGGTCTGCGTTGCCACGCATGTTGCTGGCGCCGACGGTGATCACCGACGGCTCGTGGGCCGGCGACGACACGGCGCCGTAAACCTCGCGACCGCTCGCATCCTTGCCGGCATTGCCGGCCGAAACGACGACGACGAGGCCGTTGGCGACCGCGCTGCGCGTGGCACGCGCCAGCGGATCGACCAGGAACGAGTCGGTCGACGCGGCGCCCAGGCTCAGGTTCATGACGCGGATGTTGATCTGGCGCGCGCGCTGCAGCACCCAGTCGATGCCCATCAGCACATCGGCCACGTTGCCGACGCCCTGGTCGTTGAGCACGCGCACGTCGTAGATCGTCGCGCCGGTGGCGATGCCGCTCGAATCCGGCGCCTGGTAGTTGCCGCTGCCGGCCGCGACCGCGGCGACTGCCGTGCCATGCCCGTAGGCGTCGGGCAGCGGCACGTACGGCGGGTTCTCCTTCGCGCCCTGCTTGACCTTCATGCCGTCGACATACAAGCGCGTGCTCGCGCTGTAGTCGTAGCCGGCCGACCAGCCGGCGCCGTAGAACGTCTTGCCGAGCGCGACGATGTCGATGGCCAGGCGTACGCGGCCAGTGCCGTCGGGCGCGAGCAGGTTGCGATGGCGGAAGTCGATGCCCGAGTCGAGCACCGCGATGCCGACGCCGCGGCCGTCGAAGGCCGAAGGGGTTCCCGCGCCGGGCAAGGCGTCGCCGGCGGCGCTGCCCGCTTGCAGCAGACTGGCCTGGCGCTGCGCGGCGCGGTTCGGCGCGATGTTGATCACGTCGGCACGCGCAGACAGTGCGCCGAGCGCAGACGCCGGCACCATCGCCGCCACGGCGCGCACCGACAGGTAGTTGTAGAAGACCGAGCCACCGCGCGCGAGCACGTCGGCACGCAGCGATGCGAGTTCGGAGTCTGCACTCGCCGCCACGATGAGAACCTTGACCAGCACCTGCCCGCCCGCGGCCTTGGCCCAGGTCACATCCACAGGAAGGCTGCCGGGCGACGTGACCAGCGGGCGCAGATCGATCGACAGCTTGTCGAGGTTTGCTGCAGGCACATCGACTGCAATCTTGGCCGCGGTCTCGGCCACCTGCTTGCCTGCCGAGGCCGGCGACAACGCACCGAACACCAGCAGCAGCCCCGTCACGATGCCGCACAGCGGCTGTCGCAATGACATTCCGCGTGAGCCGCAGCTCATCGTCGTCTTCATGGTTCGCTCCCTCGCCTTGTTTTGTTGATGCCGCGCTTGGACAACCACGCGATGCCGCAATCATCTCAATTTGTTTCCACGTCGTGCAGGGCCTGCGTTGCGCGCCGTGATGTTTGCCGCGTGCGATTTGCGCGAGCCCAGGGCACTCTTCGTGGACTCGGTCACGCCGCGAAAAACTTGAGCGCGGCGTTCGTGATGCAGTGCGCGGCGTCGGCGGCCAGCCGGCCGCGCCTGACTGCGCCCTAGCGCGGCGTCAATGTACGCGCCGGGTCGGGCCGGTGGCCGGCGAGTGCGCGCCGCACACCGGACCGCAGCACACGCACGTCGACCGGCTTGATCCAGTACTCGAAGGCGCCCAGGCTCATTGCCTTGATAACGTCCATCGTCAACTCGTCGCCGGTGAGGATGGTCACGCGCAGGCGGCGCGTGGCAATGTCCTCGCTGATCTGGCGCACCACGTCGAGGCCGGACATGTCGGGCAGGTGCATGTCGAGCAGCACGAAGTCCGGGCGCTCGCTGCGCACCAGGCGCACACCGTCGAGCCCGGTGGCGGCACGGATCAACTGCACCCCGGGAAAG
>JANMHY010001004.1:0-3494 GCA_031375525.1 Burkholderiales bacterium | reverse complement strand
TGCTGCGTGGCCATGTTGCGCGGCGGCACGATGCGGCCATAGACGCGGCGGCTCTCGTCGGCGAACCACTCGATGATGTCGGCCGCAGCCAGCGTCTCGCCTTTCGATTCGGCCAGCGGCTTGCCTTGCTCCTGCGTCATCGTCGCGGCGATGGCGTCGGCACGTTCGCGCAGCAGCGCCGCGGCCTGGCGCATCAGCTTGGCGCGCTCGACAGCCGGCATGGCGCGCCAGGTGGTGAAGCCCTTTTGCGCGGCGGTCAGCGCGCGGTCGAGGTCGGCGCGGCCGGCATGCGCCACGCGGCCGATCTCGGCGCCGCTGGCGGGGTTGACCACGGCCAGCGTGCGGCCGTCGGCGGCGTCGCACCACTGGCCGTCGATCAAGAGTTGGGTGGAAGGGTAGGCGGGGGTCGTGCTCATGGCGTCGGCGTCCTGGGGGTCTGCGATGGGCGCATTGTCGCGCGGCCGGCAATACCCGCGGCGGCGTTGCGCCGCTGGCCGTTGGCCTCAGCGCGCGCGGCGTCGGCGCTTGTCGTCGAGCTCGGTGGGCACGGCCAGGCCCTGCATCAGCACGTCGTGCAGCGCGTTGACAACCCGTGACGTCGAGTTCTGCGTCGGCGTGCGCACCGGCGCTGCCGGCGCCTCTGGCGCACGCTCAGTGTCGTGCGCATGCTCGAGCAACGGTAGCAGGTCGGTCTGCGGCAGCCGCGAGCTCGGCGCCGGCGCCAGCGGGTGCGCGGCCGTGCGGCGCAGGAAGAACCACAGCAGCAGGCACAGCGCTCCCAGGCCGAGCAATGCCGGCCGCGGCGCCGATACGGCGGGCCAGGCCACGAACGGCGCCGAGCCCGACCAGATCTGCAGGTGCACGCCGCTGATGTCGAGGTTGTTGGCGTGGACGAGGTTGATCAGCGGCGAGACCTGGCGCTCGCCGCGGAACGACAGCGGCGCGCTGACCGCGGTCAACGTCACCGGCGTTCCCGGCAGCGCAGAGCCCTCGAGCTGCGTGCCGACGCTCATCAGCACCTCGCGTGTGGCCGTGGCCGACTCGCGCACTTCCCAGCCGGCTTGCCAGCGGGCGCGGATGTCGCCGCCGGCGCGGGCCACGCCGCTGACGGTCAGCACCAGCGTGTACGGGTTGCGGCCGATGCCGACCTGTTGCAGCGGGCCGACCCACATCGCGTTGTCGATCAGTGCCGTGCGCTCGCTGGCCAGCGCGGCGTAGCGGGCGACGGCATCGCCGGGCAATTGGAACTGCGCCACCAGCTCGCGACCATGGGCGCGGTTCTCGTTGCCCACGGCCGGCACGGCATAGAAGAACGCCAGCGCCGCCGCCACCATCAATGCCGCTCGAAGCGCTGCGATGCCCAACCCTGCCTCCGTGTCTCACCGCTGCGAGCGGCAACTTGTGCGGCAGATTGTGGGTAATCGTCGTGGCCCGCGCGATCCTGGGAATGGGGGCCCGCGTGGCGTCGGCGCGCAACAGCGCGGCGCTCAGGCCATCGTGTGCAGCACGGCCAACAGCGCCTGCGGTGCACTGACCATCGGGCAGTGGCCGGTGGCGATCTCGACGATCTGCCAGCCCGGTTGCGAGCGCACGCGCGCGCGCATCGCATCGATGGTGCGGTACGCAGGCTGCGTGCAATCGACGAAGCAGCGCGGCACGCGCGCCCAGCGCTCGCCGTCGAAGTGCAGCGGCACGCGGTACATGCCGAATGGATGCGGCACCTGACGGCGCAGCAGCCAGGCGCGGTCGTCGTCGGTCAAGCCGAAGTCGATCGGGTCCGGCGGCGGCAGTGCGTTGTCGTTGGCCCGCGCCAGCGCCAGCCGCGACTGCACGATGTCGGGCGGGTGGCCGGCGCCCCAGCCTACACCGGGCAGCGGCACCATCGCATCGACATAGACGAGCTGCTTCAGATGCCCCGCGCCGCGCGCCAGCAGCGCGTCGGCGACGCCGGTGATGACCATGCCGCCGTAGCTGTGGCCGACGAGCACGATGTTGCGCAGCTCTTCGGCGTCGATCAGGCCGAGCACGTCGTCGATGTGATCTTGCAGCGTGATGTCGGCGCGCCGCTGGTGGGCGCGCTCGCCGTCGCCGGTCAGCGTGGCCGCATGCACCTCATGCCCGGCGGCGCGCAACGGGCCGAGCACGCGGCGCCAGATCCAGGCGCCGCCCCAGGCGCCGTGAACGAGGACGAAGGTGCTCATCGCCTCACAATACGCCATGCAACTGCTGAGCTGGAACATCCAGTGGTGCCGCGGTGTCGATGGCCGCGTCGATCCGCAGCGCATCGCGCGCACGATCCGCGAGCTGGCCGACGCCGACGTGATCTGCCTGCAGGAGGTGGCGCGCGGCTTCGATACGCTCGCCGGCAGCAACGGCGAAGACCAGTTCTCGATGCTGGCCGAGGCCTTTGCCGGCTACACGGCCATTGAAGGCATTGCCGTCGATGTCGCCGACGAACTCGGCGACCGCCGCCAGTTCGGCAATCTGCTGCTGTCGCGTCTGCCGGTGCGCCAGGCTTGGCGCCATCTGCTGCCCTGGCCCGCCGATGCCGAGCATGCCGACATGCAGCGCGTGGCCGTCGAGGCGGTGATCGAAGCACCCGATGTCGGCGACCTGCGCGTGACCACCACGCACCTGGGCTACTACAGCGCAGCGCAGCGCCTGGCGCAGATCGACGGCTTGCGCTTGCTGCACGCGGCGGCGCACGGACACCGCCGCAAACCGGCGCGCGCCGATGTATCGAACGGCCCGTTCCACTGGCGGCAGCGCCCTGCGGCGGGCATCGTCTGCGGCGACTGCAACTGCGAGCCCGGCTCATCCGGTCACGCACGCATGCTCGAGCGCTTCGACGATGGCACGCCGGCGTTTCACGATGCCTGGCAGCTCACGCACCCAGGCCAGCCGCACGAGCCAACGGTGGGTCTGTACGACACCGTGCAATGGCCGCGCCGCTTCGCCTGCGACTTTGCGTTCGTGTCGCAGGACCTGGCGTATCGCGTGCAGTCGCTCGCGGTCGATGCCACGAGCGACGCCTCGGATCACCAGGCCTTGATCCTGCGCCTGGGCTGAACGCCGGCTACGGGATCGTCTTCGTCGCCTCGGTCGAGAAGGCGCTCTCGTTGCCGGCGTTGTCGTAAGCGGTGACCGCGAAGTAGTAGGTCTGCTTCGACAGCAGGCCGCCGATGAGATGGCTGGTGCTGCCGCCATTGGGCTGTGCGCCGGTGCCACGCGCCTGGTAGCCGCCTGACGTCGTGCCCCAATAGACGCGGTAGCCGATGACGCGCGAGTCCGACGACGCGCTCCATTGCAGCGTGGCCGAGCCGACCACGGCGGGCGCGTGGGCGGGCGGCGGGGGAGGCGGCGGCGGGGGCGGCGGTGAAGGGACCGGCATCGGTGCCGGCGCCGGTCCGGGGCCTGGCGGTGGGGGAGGAGGAGGCGGCGGCGTCGGCGCAGGCGGCGTTGGTGCCGGGCCGGGCGATGGCGACGGCGACGGC
>JANMHY010000987.1:0-1536 GCA_031375525.1 Burkholderiales bacterium | reverse complement strand
CGCATAGGCGCCGCCGAGCACCGCAGGCTTTGGGTCGGCGCGCGTACCCGCGCGCTTCGTCAACTGACTCGCCGCATCTGTTCGAGCGCAACGAACGAAGTGAGTGAAGCGAGTTATGCGGCGCGACCAAAAGGCGAGGAGCGGAGGGCACCCGTAGCGCAGCGAAGGGCAAGCCTCTGCGCTGCGCCCGCGCCCCGTCCGTCGCCTTGCTCGCACCGGACGCGGCACAAGCAAATTGCGGACGCTGATGAACAGGCGCACCGGGCCTGGAGCAGCTGTAGTTGAGCGAGCTCGTCCTACAGCACGCGACTTGGATTCATCAGCCCGCGAGGATCGAGAGCCTGTTTGACCGCCCGCATCAACGCCAGCGCCGTCTCATCCTTGAACTGCACCATCTCCTCGCGCTTCAACACGCCGATGCCGTGCTCAGCCGAGAACGATCCACCGTGGACAGCGACGGCGGCATAGACGATCGCGTTGATCTCGTGTTCGCGCTCGCGCAGGAACACGGCAGCCTCCACACTTTCCGGCGCCTGCACGTTGAAGTGCAGGTTGCCGTCACCCAGGTGCCCGAAGTTGACAAGGCGCATGCCCGGCGCGGCGCGCGACAGCGCGGCAACGGCCTCGGCGCAGAACGCCGGGATGCGCGACACCGGCAGCGCAATGTCGTGCTTGATGTTCAGGCCTTCTTCGGCCTGCGCCAGCGGAATCGATTCGCGCAGGTGCCACATCGTGTGCGACTGCGCCACGCTCTCGGCAATGGCCGCATCGCCGATCGTGCCGCGCTCCAGTGCCTGACCGAGCACACCTTCGAAGCGCTCGCGGGCGTGGGCTTCGCTCTCGTTGTCGGAGAGTTCGAGCAGCACGGTCCACGGCGCAGCGGGCAGCGGCTGGCGCAGTTGCGGCATGTGCTTGGCGACGAGCGACAGCGAGAACGCATTCATCGCTTCGAAGCCGGTGAGGCCGGCGCCGAGCTGCTGTTGCGCCAGGCCGAGCAGCGCCACGCACTCGGCGAGCGATGCACACGACGCCAACGCTGTCATCGTCGCCGCCGGTTTGGCGTGCAGCGCCAGCGTGGCCGCGGTGATGATGCCGAGCGTGCCTTCGCTGCCGATGAAAAGGTCGCGCAGGTCGTAGCCGGTGTTGTCCTTGCGCAGGCCCGACAGGCCGTGCCAGACGTCGCCCGTGGCCGTGACCACTTCGAGGCCGAGGCACAACGTGCGCGCATTGCCGTAGCGCAGCACCTGCGTGCCGCCGGCGTTGGTGGCCAGGTTGCCGCCGATCGTGCAGCTGCCTTCGGCGGCCAGGCTCAGAGGAAAGAGCAAACCCTTCACCGCAGCGGCTTGCTGCACCGCCTGCAAGACACAACCGGCTTCGGCGGTGAGCGTGAGGTTGGCGGCGTCGATGGCCCGCACCCGGTTCAGGCGCTGCATCGACAACAGCACCTGCGTGCCGGTGCCATCGGGCACACCACCGCCGACGAGACCGGTGTTGCCCCCTTGCGGGACGATCGCCACACCGTGCTGCGCGCAGGTG
>JANMHY010000907.1:0-2568 GCA_031375525.1 Burkholderiales bacterium | reverse complement strand
CGCGAGAGCGTCTTGTCGCGCTGCTCGTCCAGGCGCTCGCGCAGGGCCAATGCCTGATCGAGCACGGCTTGCGGCGGCACGCCCCAGGTGTAGGCGTTCAATTGCGCCTCGCCGTTGTGCCACCAGTTGTGCTCGCGCACGGCGGCGATGTCGCGCTCGGCAAGGTCCTTCCACGTCGCTGCTTTGGCCAGGCCCTGCGACGCATCGGTCAGCGACGCTTGCAGTTGCAGGAAGCCCGGCATCGCCGCCATCAGCGCGCGCGCGCTCGCATCCTGGAACGGCGCGCCGAACGCGACCAGCGTGTTGCCGAAGCTGTCGTCGCCCGACAAGACTTGCATCGGCGCCCAAGAGCCGCCGTTGGGCGTGCCGAGCATCAGCACCCGTGCGCCGGTGCGCGCCATCAGGCGCTCGAACAGTTGCGGCGCTTCGAGCTGCAGCGTGCGCACCACCAAGCCGCCCATCGAATGCGCGATGAAGCGCACCGCCTGGCCGCTGCCTTCGCGCGCATCGAGCGCGGCCTCGGCCACTTGCGCCAGGCGCCGCGCTTCGTCTTCGAGCGGACGCCGCCAGTCGAACGAGAACTCGATGACCTCGTGCGTGGCCCGCAGGTGCGCGGCCAGATCGTCGTAGATCGGGCCGATCGCGCCGTCGGCCGTGACGTCTTTCGCGTCCGGATAGGCCAGCCGCTTCAGGCCGTTGACGACGCGAAAGCCGAGCCAGATGCGCTTGCCGCCCACGGCCAGGTGGCTGCCGCAGATGCCGGGCAAGAGAATGACGGCCGGCTTGTCGCTCGCCGGGCGCATGTCTTCAGGCCCCCGCGTGCGTGCGGCGCGCGTGCCGCTCGAATCTTCTCCGGCCCACGACAGCAGCCCGATGACCGCGAAGCCCGCCGGCTCGTTT
The DNA here is from genome assembly GCA_031375525.1 of Burkholderiales bacterium. Lineage (GTDB taxonomy): Bacteria > Pseudomonadota > Gammaproteobacteria > Burkholderiales > Burkholderiaceae_C > CADEEN01. The sequence continues at coordinate 1,668 of JANMHY010000907.1, read as the reverse complement.
TGCGTCAGTGCGTTGCACACCGCCTCGGCGCTGCGCTCGCCGGCGAAATAACTGTTGTGCGCGACCTTGGCGCCGCGGTCGAGCAGGAACAAGGCGCCGCCGGCGCGCGCCGCGCCGCCGTACATCGAGCGCGTCTGGACGACGAAGTCGTTGTCGGTCCAGTAAAAGCTGTCGGCCAGCAGCGTCTTCAGCCACGAGCCGACCGAGTCGCCCTGCACGTCGCCGGCGATGACGCGCAACTGGCCCGGCAATGCGTTGTCTGCGGCGTGCAGCCACTGAATCAGCGCGCTGCCCGGGATCTGCGCGGCCAGGCCCGGCAGTTCTTCGGGGTCGGCGCGGCGCTGCGCCACCGCCGAGAGAAAGTCCACCAGTTCCGGCAGCACCGGCACGCCGCCGAGTTCGAGCGTCCACTTGAAGACCGACAGGTACGCATCGAGCCGCTTGCTCGCCAGCAGCGTGCCGCGCGCCGGGCAGGCCACGCGCACGACGCGCTCGATGCGCACCTGCTTGTCGCCGAGTAACGTGCCGAGCGCCTTCAGGTCGCGCTGCTCGGCGGCGGTGAACGCGCGCAGGTCTTCGCCTTTCATCTCCGGGTTGGCGGCGGCGCGCGCCAGCACCTCGGCGACGAGGCCGCCGCGCGAATGCGTCACCAGGTGCAGCAACGCGCCTTGCGGCAGCGCTTGCGCGAGCAGCAGCGCGTTGGCGATCGGGCTGGCCGTCAGCGTCGGGTGGTCGAGCGCATAGACGCGGTTGGCGTAGTGCGTGAACAGCGAGGCCACGCGCTGCGGGTGCTGCTGCCACAACTTCGAGAATCCGTTGGCGCTGTTGCTGAAGGTGCCGTGGATGAAAACCAGCAGCGGCCCGTCGGCCGCCGGCAGCGCGGCCAGCGGTGCGCTGCCGCTGTCTTTGAACTTGGGCAGCGCGGCGGCGTCGAGCGCATAGACGCCGGGGTTCACCTGCGCATCGACACGCGCCGCCACACGGTCGGCCGCCAGCTCGGCCAACGTCGTGCCGCCGGGGTCGCGCACGATGTCGAGGCCGGCCAGCAGCACGCTGCCGAGCAGGCCGCGCGTCGCCGCGCCACGTGCAGCGCCGTCGCCCTGGCTCGGTAGATCGAGGCCCTGCCAGCGCAGCTCTGCGGGCACGACGGTGTCGTCGCCGGCGCGCAGTTGCGAGCGTCCGCGTGCGGCCGTTCCCTGCGGCCCCTGCTGCGCGCGCATCAGGTCGCGCGCGTGCTCCGGATGCAGCACCAGCGCCGGGCCGCCGGCGATGCGCAGCACGACGACGTCGCGGCCGGGCTCGGCCGTGACGCGCTGTTCGCTCTGCGTGCCGGCGCCGCGCGTGGCCGCGAGTTGCACGCTGTGGCGCAACTCGCCGCGCACCAGACCGGCAGGCAGCGCCGCCGATGCGGCACCGCGTGTGGCCGCGCCAGCGGCGGGCGCGCTGTCGGCCGCGCCGCGGACGACGAAGGTGATCGGCCCGCCGCCGTCGGCGCTGCGGGTGCTGTTGTTGCTGCTGCGGCGGCGTGTGGCCATGGTGCGGTCCCTGTTGGTGTGATGCGGTCAGGCGGCGGACGTGCTCACTGGTGCACCCTACGGCCTTCGGCCGGTCCCGCCGAGCGGGAGCGAGCCTCTTCGGGCGGCCGTGCGAGGCTCATGTCGAGTGACG
>JANMHY010000906.1:0-1534 GCA_031375525.1 Burkholderiales bacterium | reverse complement strand
ACCGTCGGCAGCATCTTCTTCGTCAGCGTGAAGGTGCTGTCGTGCTTCGGGTCGCAGCCGATCTGCAAGACGCGCTTGCCCATCTTCGAAAACGCCGCCGACAGATTCGACGACGTCGTGCTCTTGCCGATGCCGCCCTTGCCGTAGATCGCAAACACCTTCGCGGTGCCGATCTTCAGGTTCGGGTCGAGCTGCACCTGCACGCTGCCTTCACCATCCAGTTGCGGGTTCGAAGGCCGCGGGCCGCGACGGATCGCGTCGGGAGAAATAGTGGCTTGTTCCATCACGCTGCTGCCTTTTGTGGGGACTCTGTGAATACGCCTTCGAGCCGGTCTTCGAGTTCTTCGCCGGCGCTTTGCAGCGCGGCCAGGGTTTGCGCGTCGGGCTGCCAGTACTGGCGCGACGACGCTTCGAGCAAACGATTGGCCACACGCGCCGACGCGGTGGGGTTCAACTTCGCCAGGCGCTCGCGCATCGCCGGGTCCAACATGAAGGTCTCGGTCATCTGCTGATAGACCCAGGGCTGCACCTGCCCCGTCGTGGCCGACCAGCCCATCGTGTTGGTGATGTGCACTTCGAGCTGGCGCACGCCTTCGTAGCCATGTTCGAGCATCGCTTCGTAGGACTTCGGATTGAGCACGCGCGTGCGCGCTTCGAGCGCGACCTGTTCGCGCAGCGAGCGCACCGCCCCGTCACCGGTCGTCTGGTCACCGATGTACACCGGCGGCACGTCACTGGATTGGCCACCCTTGGCGACCTTGACCGCCTGCGTGATGCCGCCCAGCGTGTCGAAGTAGTTGTCGACCGTGGTCACGCCGAGTTCGACCGAGTCGAGGTTCTGGTAGGTCAGCTGCACGTTTGCCAAAACGCTTTGCAGCAACGCGGTCTGCTGCACCGCGCGGCCGCCACGGCCGTAAGCGAAGCCCTTGCGCCGCGTGTAGGTCTCGGCGAGTTCGCCTTCGCTGGTCCACTGGCTGCTCTCGACGAGGTTGTTGACGTTGGCGCCATACGCGCCTTCGGCATTGCCGTAAACGCGCAGCGCGGCGATCTCCAGCGTGCAGCCATGTTCCTGCTGATAGGCCAGCGCATGCTTGCGAATCCAGTTCTGCTCCAGCGGCTCGTCTTCGGCCGACGCCGCGAGGAACGCGGCTTCGGCGAGCAGCTTGATCTGCAGCGGCATCAGGTCGCGGAAGATGCCTGAGAGCGTGATCACGACATCGACCCGCGGCCGGCCGAGTTCGGCCAGCGGGATCAGCGTGGCTCCTGCGATGCGGCCGTAGCTGTCGAAGCGCGGCAGCGCGCCCATCAGGGCCAGCGCCTGCGCGATCGGCGCGCCTTCGTTCTTCAGGTTGTCGCTGCCCCACAGCACCATCGCGATCGATTCCGGCAGCGCGTGGCCGTCGGCGGCGTGGCGGTCGAGCAGCAACTGCGCCTGCTTCGCGCCGTCTTTCACGGCGAAGGCGCTCGGGATGCGGAACGGGTCGAAGCCGTGGATGTTGCGGCCGGTCGGCAACACGGCCGGCGTGCGGAGGAT
>JANMHY010000891.1:0-7751 GCA_031375525.1 Burkholderiales bacterium | reverse complement strand
CTTCACTGCAGCGTCCCAGCGGCTGACGAACAGCGATGCGATGGATTGAACCCTGGGCGACAGACCTGCATCGACGCGGCGCTCGATGCCGCGCAGGTACGCTTCGGCCGCTGCCAGGTAGTGCTCGCGCGAGAACAGCAGCGTCACGTTGATCGGCACGCCGTCGAAGATGGCCTGCTCGATGGCGGGCAAGTCTTCCGGGATGCCGGGAATCTTGATGAACAGGTTGGGCCGCGCTGCTCGCGCGTGCAATTGCACGGCCGCGCGGAGGGTGCCGGCCGTGTCGCCGGCCAGCAGCGGTGAGACTTCGAGCGACACCCAGCCATCGACGCCGCCGCTGGCATCGAAGACCGGGCGCAACAGGTCGGCAGCCTGCGTCAGGTCTTGCAGTGCCAGCTCGAAGAAGATGCCCTCGTCCGACAGACCGAGCGCCGCCAGTTTGCGGATCTCGTCGTCGTAGCTGGCGCCGCTGCCGATGGCGTGCTCGAAGATCGTCGGGTTGGACGTCAACCCGGTCACCGACAGGTCGGCGATGTAGTGCGCCAGCGTGCCGCTGGCCAGCAACTCACGCGTGATGTTGTCGAGCCACAAGCGTTGGCCCAAGTCGTGCAGTTTCAGGGTGTTGGCGTTCATGGCGTTTCCTGTGACGCGAGGGCCGGGTCTTTGGGTCCCGTCAACTCGCAGATGTCGATCGAGAGCAAGTCGCCGATGCGCTCGATGGCGATGTCGGCCGCGGGGTAGGCGGCAGCGGCGGCCGGGTCCAGCGCGTAGTGCCCCTGGCGCGGGAAGACGGTGGTCAGGCGTGCTTGCATGACACCCTTCATGGCCGCCAGGATGCGCAGCTTGTCGTCCACCATCACGTAATGGCGTGCGGGGTAGTGGCGCTGCACGGCATCCAGCATCCGCTCCTTGTGGATGTAGATCAGCACCCGCCCGCCCACGGCGTCCCACAGGCCCGAGCGCTGGACCTTGCGCGGCTGGAAGACCACATCGCCATCGGTCAGGATCACCGTCGGCCCAAACCCGCCCAGGCGCTGGACGACATCCACGGCGTTCGGGTACAGGCGCTCGGCGAAAGGGTAGTCGATGAGAAAGCCCGACATCCTCAGCAAGCGCGTCTCTTCGCCCTGCCGCGGCTCGGCATCGACCCGCCAGCGCTGCAATGCGCCCAGGTAGTCGGCGTAGCCGAGTTCGCTGCGCAGCGCCTCGAAATGGAACCAGTAGCGGCTGGCCGTGGCGGCGCCGAACTCGTGCTCGATGTGAGCGCGCAGGTCGGCAATCACGACATCGTTGTCGAGCAGCGTGTTGTCCACGTCGAACAAGAACACAGTGTCGTGCAGCGTGGTCATGGGCCTGCCCACGGTGGGCCAGGTCACCTCGATCGTCTGTTCGGCAGCGCACCCAATGGCATGCGACCAACAGAAACACGTTGTCGCACCGTTCGCTGCCGCACAGACCGCGCCGCGCAATGCGCCCAGTCTGAAGCTGGCGAAGAGCGAGAAACGCCACCGCCATGGACGCACAAACCACCACTCGCCCCGTTTCGACATGGATGCTCGCCGGGTGTGGCGCGTGGCTGGTCGGCCTAGGCCTGTACTTCATCTTTCTGCGGCCACCGCTGCTGCCCGAAGACATGCGCTTCATGGGCGCCACGCTCGCACTCATTCGCTCGGAGCTGCCAGGCCTCGAAAACTGGCTGAAGAACGTGTTCACCGTCATGGGTGGATTCATGGCGGGTGCGGGCGTACTGGCGGTATTCGTCTCCATGACGGCCATGCGCCGCAGGCTGGCAGGGGCGGCATGGGCCATGGCGGTCTGCGGTGCGCTGACCGTCGGGCTGATGAGTGCAACCAACTTTGCGCTGCACTCCGACTTCAAATGGATCCTGCTGATCCCGGCCCTGGCCTGGCTGTCAGGCTTGGCCGTACACATCGCGAAGCACTGATCCGATGTCTGCGACCCATGGACCTGCCGAGCGGGACGTTGACGACGCCGGCACGAGCGGCCTGAAGCTCGCCGGCCACGCTGAGCTGCAGAAGCTGCAGCGCGAGACATTCGGCTACTTCCTGCATGAAACGAATCCTGCCAATGGCTTGGTGATCGACAAGACCGCGCCGGACTGGCCGGCCAGCATTGCCGCCACCGGCCTCGCACTGGCCTGCTACCCGGTGGCCGTGGAACGCGGCTTCATGTCGCGCAGCGCAGCGGTGGAACGCACGCTGACCACGCTGCGATTCTTCTGGCACAGCCCGCACGGCCCGGAGCCCGACGCCACCGGGTATCAGGGCTTTTATTACCACTTTCTCGACATGCAGACCGGGCGGCGGGCCTGGCAATGCGAGCTGTCCACCGTGGACAGCACCTTCCTGCTCGCAGGCGCGCTCGCCGCGGCGATGTACTTCGATGCCGACAGTGCCGACGAGACCGAACTGCGCACCCTGGCCGATGCGCTGTACCGCCGTGCCAATTGGCAATGGGCGCAAGACGGCGGCAGCACCGTCACCCACGGCTGGAAGCCCGAAAGCGGCTTTTTGCGCTACCGCTGGGAAGGCTACGACGAAGCGCTGCTGCTGTATGTGCTGGGCCTGGGTTCGCCGACCTGGCCGCTGCCGGCGCAAAGCTATACAGCCTGGGCCTCCACCTACCGCTGGGAGCATTGCTACGGGCAGGACTATCTGTACGCCGGATCGCTCTTCACCCACCAGTTGTCGCATGTGTGGATCGACTTTCGCGGCATCCAGGACGCTTTCATGCGCGACAAAGGTATCGACTACTTCGAGAACAGCCGTCGCGCGACGCTGGTGCAACAACGCTATGCCACCCAAAACCCGCTCGGGTTCAAGAGCTACGGCAGACATTGCTGGGGCATCACTGCCAGCGAAGGCCCAGGCCCCGGCCGCATCAGCGTCAACGGCAACGAAGTCGAAGTGTTCGACTACGTGGCGCGCGGCGTGCCCTACGGGCCCGACGACGGAACGCTGGCACCGTGGGCCGTCGCGGCGTCGCTGCCGTTCGCGCCCGAACTCGTGCTGCCCACCATCGACTACTGCATCTATCAGGCCCAGCTGACCCAGTTCAATGCCTACGGATTCAAGGCCTCGTTCAACCCGTCGCATCCCGGCGAGCCGGGCAACCCGTATGGCTGGTGGGTGTCGCCGTGGCACTTCGGGCTCAACCAGGGGCCGATCGTCTTGATGATCGAAAACCACCGCTCCGGCCTGCTGTGGCGATTGATGCGCGATTGCGCGCCGATCACCACCGGCCTGCTGCGAGCCGGTTTCACCGGCGGCTGGCTTCAAGACAAGGTGGCAACCGACCCAGCCACATCCAATGGGTCGATGCCGTCGGGCAGGAGAACCGCATGACCGTCATCCCTGCAGCCGGCGCGGCACCCGCAATGGCAGCCGACATGGCGCATGACATGGGCCACGGCGGCAGTGACCTGGGCGCGATGGTGCGCGACATGCGCAACCGCTTCTGGATCTGCCTGGTCTTCACCATTCCGATCTTCATCTACGCCCCAATGGGCGGCATGTGGCAGGCACCGGCGCCGCCGTTCGGGCTGGACTTGAACCTGTGGCTGTTCTTCTTCGCCACCGCCGCGGTTGTCTATCCAAGCTGGCCTTTCTTCGTCTCCGCCTGGCGCGCGCTCAAGAAGGGCACGCTGGGCATGGCCGCGCTGATCGTGCTGAGCGTGGGCACCGGGTACCTGTTCAGTGTCGGCACCACCTTCTTTTTCAAGGGCGAGGGGCAATTCTTCGAGGCCGTCGCCGTGCTGCTGGTGTTCATCCTGCTCGGGCACTGGCTGGAGATGCGCGCGCGTGCCGGCGCGTCATCGGCGATCAAGGCGCTGATGAACCTGACGCCGACCCAGGCCAACGTCATCCGCAACGGCACTGAAGTCGAAGTGCCGACGGCAGAAGTGTTGGCCGGCGAGATCGTCGTCATCCGGCCGGGCAACAAGATCCCGGTCGACGGCATCATCGAAACCGGCGAATCGCTGGTCGACGAATCGATGCTGACCGGCGAGTCGATGCCGGTCAAGAAGGGGCCCGGCGCCACCGTGGTAGGCGCCAGCATGAACAAGAGCGGCAGCTTCCGCTACAAGGCCACCAAGGTCGGCGCCGACTCCGCGCTGGCGCAGATCGTCAAGCTGGTGCAGGAAGCACAGAACTCCAAGTCGCCAGCGCAACTGCTGGCCGACAGGGCCGCGCAATGGCTGGTGATTGCCGCCATCGCCATCGGCCTGACCACCTTCTCGGTGTGGTTCTGGGTTATCGGCGAGCCGCTGCTGTTCGCCGTGACACTCACCATCACCGTCTTCGTGATTGCCTGCCCGGATGCGCTGGGTCTGGCCACGCCGATGGCCGTGATGGTGAGCACGGGGCTCGGTGCTGCCAACGGCATCTTGTTCAAGAACGCGTCGGCGCTCGAGGACGCAACCAAGCTCGATGTGATCATCTTCGACAAGACCGGCACGCTGACCGTCGGCCAGCCCGAGGTCGTTGAGATCGTGCTGGCAGATGGCTCCACTGAGGACGTGCTGCTGACCGCCGCCGCCGCCGTGGAGCAGGGCTCGGACCATCCGCTGGCGCAGGCCATCGTGCGCCGCGCGTCCAAGCTCATCATCGTGGCGCCGACCGGCTTCGAGAGCCTCGACGGCATGGGTGCGCGCGCTGAAACGGCCGCCGGCACGGTGGTCTTGGGCAACCGGCTGCTGATGGACACGCAAAAGCTCGCGCTCGGCCCGCTGGAGGCGCAGGCCAAGCGCCTGCAGGGCGACGGGCGCACGGTGGTCCACGTGGCGCAGGCGGGCAGCGTCATCGGCCTCATCGCCATCGCCGATGCGATCCGGCCCACTTCCAAGGCGGCGGTGGCCAAGTTGCGCGAACGCAAGATCGAAGTGGTGATGCTGACCGGCGACAACCTGGCCACGGCCACGCGCATCGCCGCCGACCTGGGTATCGACAAGGTGCTGGCCGATGTGCTGCCGGGTCAGAAGGCCGAGAAGGTGAAGGCTTTGCAGGCCACGGGCAGACGAGTCGGCATGGTCGGCGACGGCGTCAACGACGCACCGGCGCTGACCCAGGCGAACGTGGGCTTTGCCATCGGCGCCGGCACCGACGTCGCAATGGAAAGCGCCGACGTGGTGCTGATGAAGAGCGACCCCTACGACATCGTCGGCGCGATCGAGCTGTCACGCGCTACCGTCCGCAAGATGCACCAGAACCTGTGGTGGGCGGTAGGCTACAACGCGATCGCGTTCCCGCTCGCGGCGGGCGTGCTGTACCCGTTCGTGCTGAGCCCGGAGGTGGCAGCGATTTCGATGTCAGGCAGCACCTTGATCGTGGCGATCAACGCACTGATGGTGAAGCGGACCAAGCTGGCGGGCATCCGCCAGCCGGGCAAGGATGCTTCCGCCAAGGTTCCCGCCGCCGCCGCCGCGGCCCCGCAGCCTGCATGACTTGCCCTGCAGGCCAGCGCCAGGGCACGCAGGTCACTTCTGCTTGGCGAGCCACTTTTCGAACTGCGCGATCTCTTTCTTCTGTGCCGCGATGATCTGCTTGGCCATGGTCTTCATTTCGGGCGACTTGCCGTTCGCAAGCTCCATCTCGGCCATGTTCAAGGCTTGCTGATGGTGCATCTTCATCATCATCGCGAAGTCCTTGTCGGTGTCGCCCGACATCGGCATTTTCTGCATACCGTCCATGCCCATCATCATGGAAGCCTTCATGTCCTTCGAGCCGGCTGTGGCCTTGTTCATCTGTCCCATCGGCATGCTCGCCGACGGCGCCATCGCGGGAGCCGTCTGCGCTTGCGCTGCCGCTGATGCGAAGCAAAGCGCGGCCAATGGGACGAGGCCCAGGGCCTTGATGGATCTGCGTGTGTCGAGGTTCATCGAACTTTCCTTGAACGAAAAATCGAATGTAGGCAGATGCTCCAAAGACTCGTGTAGGACAGCACGATCAACCGCCGTGGGAAGAGAGCAGGGCGCGTGTGCGCAAGTGCTCAGCCCGGCGCGTAGCCGGCCTCGGTCACGGCCGATTCGATGCGCGCGCGGTCTTCAGTCGTTTCGACACGAACCCGGTGCTTGCCCAGGTCGATCTCGACCACCGCCTTCGGGTCGGCTTGCTTGATGGCTTGGGTGACGACGCCGACGCAATGGCCGCAGGTCATGGTGGGGAGGGTGAGTTCGAGCACGAGGAATCCTTCAGAGGGTTGGGAAGAGCATCCTCAACCTTGTCATGGTGGCAAGGTCAAGCGCACCCCCTTGCTATCCCTGCTGCCGACAGGGGTTCCGGGCCAGGCGGTCTTGACATTGCCACGATGGGAATCTTGATACTCGACGCATGAACGCTGTCGTTGCACCCCTGCCCAAGCCAGCCGCCTTGCTCGACTGGAGCCTGCCCATCGAGGGCATGACCTGCGCCTCGTGCGTGGCCCGTGTCGAGCGCGCGCTGCAAAAACTGCCCGGCGTCGCCGAGGCCAGCGTGAACCTGGCGACCGAAGCGGCCAGCGTTCGCACGCAGCCGGGCATCGGTCTCGCAGACCTTCGCGCCGCAGTCAAGCAAGCCGGCTACACGGTGGGCGAAAGCAGCCTGTCGCTGGCCATCGACGGCATGACTTGCGCGTCTTGCGTGTCGCGCGTCGAGAAGGCGCTGCTGCGTGTGCCTGGCGTGCTGCGCGCCGAGGTCAACCTGGCCACCGAGACGGCCACCGTCACGGCGGCCACGCGCCAGATCGACCAAGCCGCGCTGGTCGCCGCTGTGGCGGGTGCGGGCTACGCGGCGCGGCCTCGGCAGGCCGGGTCTGGTGCGGTTGCGGGTGCGGGCGTGGGTGCGCAGTCGGTTTCTCGACGAACTTCCGAAGGCTGGTCCGTGGCGCTCGCGGCGGCACTGTCGGCGCCGCTGGCGCTGCCCATGATCGGCCTGCTGTTCGGCCAGCACTGGATGCTCCCCGGCTGGATTCAACTGGCCCTGGCCACACCGGTGCAGTTCTGGCTCGGCGCGCGTTTCTACCGCGCAGGCTGGAAGGCCCTCAAAGCGGGCAGCGGCAACATGGACTTGCTGGTCGCCCTGGGCACCAGCGCCGGCTATGGCCTGAGCCTGGTGCAACTGCTGCGCTTTGGCAACCAGAGCATGCAGTTGTACTTCGAAGCCTCGGCGGTGGTCATCACCCTGGTGCTGCTCGGCAAGTGGATGGAGACGCGGGCCAAGCGCCAGACCACGCAGGCGATTCGGGCGCTGAACGCGCTGCGTCCCGAGACGGCCCGCGTGCGCAGGGACGGCATCGACACCGAGGTTCCCATCGCGCAGGTTCGCGTGGGTGACTTGGTGGTGGTGCGGCCCGGCGAGCGGCTGCCGGTCGATGGGCAGGTGGTGGAGGGCAGCAGCGATGTCGATGAGTCGCTGATCACCGGCGAGAGCCTGCCGGTGGCCAAGCACGGCGGCGACAAGGTCACCGGCGGCGCGGTCAATGGCGAAGGCCTGCTGATCGCCAAGACAACGGCCGTCGGCGCCGAATCGACGCTGGCGCGCATCGTGCGCCTGGTCGAGTCGGCACAGGCCAGGAAAGCACCGATCCAGCGTTTGGTGGACCGCGTGAGCGCCGTCTTCGTGCCGGTGGTGATCGTCATCGCGCTGGTCACCGTGCTGGGCTGGGGATTGACCACCGGCGATTGGGAAGCGGCCATCCTCAACGCGGTGGCCGTGCTCGTGATCGCCTGCCCCTGCGCGCTGGGGCTTGCCACG
>JANMHY010000777.1:0-2114 GCA_031375525.1 Burkholderiales bacterium | reverse complement strand
CCGCTACTCACTCGGACACACAGGAAACATGAGGTGAGGTTCGGCCTCATCATCGTCGGCGACGAAATCCTTTCCGGCAAACGCAAGGACGCGCATCTGCCGAAGGTGATCGAGTTGTTGGCGGCGCGCGGCTTGATGCTGTCGTGGAGCCGCTACGTCGGCGACGACCGCGCGCTGATCACCGAAGCCTTGCAACACGCCTTCGCCAGCGGCGATGTCGTGTTCTCGTGCGGCGGCATCGGCGCCACGCCGGACGACCACACGCGCCAGTGCGCGGCGGCAGCGTTGCAGCGCGAGCTGGTGCTGCACCCGCAAGCCAAGGAACTCATCCAGCAGCGCATGCAAGACGTCGCACGCGAACGCGGCGAGTCCTACGAGCCCGAGCGCGACGACAACGTGCACCGCTTGAACATGGGCGTGTTCCCCGCCGGCGCCGAGATCATCGCCAACCCGTTCAACAAGATCCCCGGCTTCTCGGTCGGCGACGTGCACTTCGTGCCCGGCTTTCCGGTGATGGCGCATCCGATGATCGAGTCGCTGCTCGACACGCGCTACCGCGCGCTGCACGGCACGCAGGTGCAGGCCGAGCAATCGGTGATCGTCTTCGGCGCGATGGAGGCGACGCTGACGCCGCTGATGGAGGCGATCGAGCGTGAGCATGCCGGCGTGCGCGTGTTCAGCCTGCCCAGCGTCGATCACCCGCAGTACGGCCGTCACATCGAGCTCGGCGTCAAGGGCGCCAAGGCATCGGTGGCCGCGGCCTACGAGCAGCTACACGCCGAACTGAGCGCGATGGGGGTTCCGCTCGGCCCCGAACTGGTGCGATAACACGCACCAAACCAGCTCGCACGGACGCCTCACAATGGGGCGCGGGGCAGAATCCAGAGAGAGCCCGTGTCCGGCGCGCGCACCGGCCGCGGGCATGCTTTCTGCTAGATTCTTGCGCTTTCGCATCCCCTAGCCCAACCCAAAACCGACCCAGGAGAGAGCCTGATGGCCAGCAAAACCGTTGCCGACGTGATGAAGATGGTGAAGGAAAACGACATCAAGTTCGTCGATTTCCGCTTCACCGACACCCGCGGCAAGGAACAACACGTCACCGTGCCGGTATCGGTGTTCGATGAAGACAAGTTCTCCGGCGGCCATGCCTTCGACGGCTCGTCGATCGCTGGCTGGAAGGGCATCGAAGCTTCGGACATGCTGCTGATGCCCGACCCGAACACCGCCAACATCGACCCCTTCTTCGAAGAGCCGACGCTGCTGCTGACTTGCGACGTGCTCGAGCCGGGCGACGGCAAGCCCTACGAGCGCGACCCGCGCTCGCTGGCGCGCCGCGCCGAGGCTTACCTGAAGAGCAGCGGCATCGGCGACGCGGCCTTCTTCGGCCCGGAGCCCGAGTTCTTCGTCTTCGACAGCGTGCGCTGGAACGTCGACATGTCGGGCAGCTTCTCGAAGATCGAATCCGAAGAAGCAGCCTGGAACAGCGGCAAGGACTACGAACACGGCAACTCGGGCTACCGCCCGGGCGTCAAGGGCGGCTATTTCCCGGTGCCGCCGGTCGACAGCTTCCAGGACATGCGCTCCGAGATGTGCCTCCTGCTCGAGCAACTCGGCATTCCGGTTGAAGTGCATCACCACGAAGTCGCCACCGCCGGCCAGATGGAGCTGGGCACCAAGTTCAGCACGCTGGTGCAGCGCGCCGATTGGCTGCAGCTGCAGAAGTACGTGATCCACAACGTCGCCCATGCGTATGGCAAGACCGCCACCTTCATGCCCAAGCCGATCGTCGGCGACAACGGCAGCGGCATGCACGTGCACCAGAGCGTATGGAAGGACGGCACGAACCTGTTCGCCGGTGACGGCTATGCGGGCCTGTCTGAGTTTGCGCTTTACTACATCGGCGGCATCATCAAGCACGCGCGCGCGTTGAACGCGATCACGAATCCGGGCACCAACAGCTACAAGCGCCTGGTGCCGGGCTTCGAGGCGCCGGTGAAGCTCGCGTATTCGTCGAAGAACCGGTCGGCGTCGATCCGCATTCCGTACGTCGCCAACCCGAAGGGCCGCCGCATCGAAGCGCGTTTCCCCGATCCGCTGTGCAACCCGTACCTCGG
>JANMHY010000762.1:0-3180 GCA_031375525.1 Burkholderiales bacterium | reverse complement strand
GCTGTGCAGCGCCATCAGCAGCACCATCACCAGCGCAGCGCGGCGTGCCACGCCTTCGCTGCCGTCGATGCGCCGGCTGCGAGCGAACCCTTGCCACAGCCCCCAGGCCAGCAGCCCGAGCACCCCCAGCGCCAGCGGCAGGCCCAGCTCGACGGCGAGATGCAGCGTCAGGTTGTGCGTGTGGTCGAAGAACTGCGGGTTGCGATCGGCAGACGGCGTCAGCGTCCAGGCCAAGTTGAACTCGCCGAAGCCGACGCCGAACCACGGGTTGCGCGCGATCAAGACCAGCGTGTCGCGCCAGATCGACCAGCGCCCGCTCGAGTAGTCCTGGCTCTCGCCCAGGCGGGTCGATGCACCGAGCGCGCCGGTGTCGAGCAGCGACGACAGCCCGCCGAGCAGCATCCAGCCGACGAGGCAAAAGAGCGGCGAGGCCAGCAGCAGGCCGCGTGAAGCGCGCGAGAGCCGGCGGTCGAACAGTCCCCAGGCCACCAGCGCCGCGACCCCCAACAAGCCGGTGCGCGAGCCGGAGAGCACGACGCCGAAGAGCATCGCCGCGAACAGCCCGCCGAGCGCGACTTTGGCAACAGCATGGCGGCGCAGCGCGACGGTTTCCAGCAGCGGCACCACCGCCACCGCAGACCACAACAACAGCGTGCTCAAGTGATTGGGCTGGCGCAGGTTGCCGACCGCGCGGCCCGGGATGCCGGAGCGTGCAATCCATTGACCGTCCACCGCGTCGGGCGCGAACACCTGCGCCAGGCCGATGAGCACGCACACACCGCCGGTGACCAGCCAGGCGGCAAAGAAGCTGGCATACAGCAGCGGCGACGGGCGCACCGCGGCGCCCGCACAAAGGACCACCGCCGCGAGCAAACAAACCGCTGCAGCACTCGTAGCCAACCCGGCGGGCAGGCCGCCCGCAGCGCTGGAAAAGAGCGCTGCCGCCGCCATCAGCGCCAACGCGATCAGCGGTGCGCCACAGCGCGCCAACGCGCTGCGCCAGGCGGCGCCACCAGCGCCTTGCATCAGCAGCAGCGCCAGCCCCCAGCCACCGATCGCCGTGGCCTGGTTCAACGCCGTCGGCGACGGCGGCAGGTTGTGCGCCAGCAGCGCCGGCAGGCCCGCGGCGATGCACAGGCCGGCAGGCAGTGCGATGCCGAGCGCACGGGGTGAATGTGGAGAAGGCAAGGTCGATCGATGGTCGGTGACGCGCAGCCGCGGACTCTACTGCCCCGGTCCGTGACGGAATGCTGCGATGGCCGGCGCAGGTGCTTCGACTTCGCGGCCCGACGCGTCCGGAGCAGGCGACCGCGGCAGTACCATGACCGCCCGAACGTAAGCCCAAACGGAGATCCGGCCAGTGAAAGCTGCAACGCGATGAAGGCGATCATCCTTGCCGGCGGCCTGGGCACGCGGATATCCGAAGAGACACACTTGAAGCCCAAGCCGATGATCGAAATCGGCGGCCGCCCGATCCTGTGGCACATCATGAAGACTTTTTCGAGCCATGGCATCCACGACTTCGTGATCTGCTGCGGCTACAAGGGCTACGTCATCAAGGAGTACTTCGCTAACTACTTCCTGCACATGTCGGACGTGACCTTCGACATCGGCAACAACACGATGCAGGTGCACCAGCGCAAGGCCGAACCCTGGCGCGTCACGCTGGTGGACACCGGTGAGGATTCGATGACCGGCGGGCGCTTGCGGCGCGTCGGCGAGTACGTCAAGGGAGAAGAGGCGTTCTGCTTTACCTACGGCGACGGCGTGTCGAACGTGGACCTGACGTCGCTGATCGCCTTCCACCGCGGCCACGGCAAGATGGCCACCGTCACCGCGGTCCAGGCGCCCGGGCGCTACGGCGCTTTGAGCATGGCGGCGGACGACGGCGTCAGCGGCTTCGTCGAAAAGCCAGTCGGCGACGGTGGCTGGATCAACGGCGGCTTCTTCGTGCTCTCGCCGCGCTGCCTGCCCTACATCGAAAGCGACCTCACCGCCTGGGAGGGCCAGCCGATGGGTCGCCTGGCCGATGAAGGCGAGTTGATGGCCTTCCGGCATGCCGGCTTCTGGCAGCCGATGGACACGCTGCGCGATAAGACCCAGCTCGAGCAGATGTGGGCCAGCGGCGCGGCGCCGTGGAAGACCTGGGCATGAGCCCGAGCTTCTGGGACGGCCGGCGCGTCTTCGTCACCGGCCACACCGGCTTCAAGGGCAGTTGGCTCGCGCTCTGGTTGTGCAGCGCCGGCGCGCGGGTGCATGGCTTCGCCCTCGCGCCGCCGACCGAACCCAGCCTGTTCGACGTGACGGGCGCCGGCGCGGGCCTGGCCAGCCACACCGTCGGCGACATCCGTGACGCCGACGCGCTGCGGCATGCGCTCGCCGCCGCTGAGCCCGAGATCGTCTTTCACCTCGCGGCGCAGCCGCTGGTGCGGCGCTCGTACGTCGATCCGGTCGAGACCTACGCCGTCAACGTGCTCGGCAGCGTGCATTTGTTCGAGGCCGTGCGCGCATGCTCCGGCGTGCGCGCGGTCGTCAACGTCACCACCGACAAGTGCTACGACAACCCGGAGCATGCGCGGGGTTTCCGCGAGAGCGACGCATTGGGCGGGCGCGACCCGTATTCGAGCAGCAAGGCCTGCTCGGAGCTGGTCACTGCGGCCTACCGCGATTCGTTTCTCGCTACAGCCGGCGTCGCGGTGGCCACGGCGCGGGCCGGCAATGTCATCGGCGGCGGCGACTGGGCCGCTGATCGGCTGCTGCCCGACTTCTTTCGCGCCCGCGACCAGGGCCGCACGACTGCTGTGCGGCATCCCGACGCCGTGCGCCCGTGGCAGCACGTGCTCGAGCCGCTGGCCGGCTACCTGCTGCTCGCGCAACGCCTGGTCGAGCGGGGCCAGGCCGCTGCCGGCGCGTGGAACTTCGGCCCCGCCGATGCCGACGCCAAGCCGGTGCGCTGGGTGCTCGACTATCTTGCCGCGCGCATGCCCGGCGCGCGCTGGCAGGCCGAGCCCGGGCCGCAGGTGCATGAAGCGCAGCACCTCGCGCTCGACAGCGCGAAGGCGCGCGCGCAACTCGGCTGGGTGCGTGTGTGGGGTCTGGCGACCGCCCTCGACCGCACGATCGATTGGCATGATGCTTGGCGTGCCCAGCGCGACATGCGAGCGCTTTGCCTGTCGCAGA
>JANMHY010000749.1:0-2651 GCA_031375525.1 Burkholderiales bacterium | reverse complement strand
CTCGTTGGCCGAGGCCGGCGCGACCTGGCGCAGCGTTTCGAGCAGCAGGTCCGGGTAATGCGCGACCGGCGCCACGCGCACCTGCGAGAACAGCTCGGGGAACAGGCGCATCGTCATCTTGCGGTTCTCGAGCATGTAGCTCACGCCGCTGGGCACGCGCAGGTTGTCTTCGAGCACGTAATAGGTGGCGGCGCCGTCGGGCGAATTCGGATTCGCGGCGCGCACGATGTCGACGCCCGAGATGTGCGAATAGACGCCGCCCGGCACATCCACGTTCACCATCTCCGGCCGGTACTGCGCGTTGTTCAGGACCTGCTCGGCGGGCACGATGCCGGCCTTCAGGATCTCCTGGCCGTGATAGACGTCCTGGATGAAGCGGTTCAACGCCGTCACGCGCTGCACCAGGCCGCGCTTCAGCTCGCGCCATTCGTCGGCCGGGATGATGCGCGGAATCACGTCGAACGGGATCAGGCGCTCGGTGCCGGCGCCGCTCTCGTCCTTGTCGCCATAAACGGCAAAGGTGATGCCGACGCGGCGAAAGATCGTCGCCGCCTCTTCGCGCCGGGTCAGCATCACGTCGGCCGGCTGCGCGGCCAGCCAG
The DNA here is from genome assembly GCA_031375525.1 of Burkholderiales bacterium. GTDB lineage: Bacteria > Pseudomonadota > Gammaproteobacteria > Burkholderiales > Burkholderiaceae_C > CADEEN01. The sequence goes on along the minus strand of JANMHY010000749.1, from coordinate 2,050 downwards.
CGTGCGTACGCCGCGTAATGCGCACGCACGTCCTGCTCTTGGCGGTACATCTCATCGAACATGTCAGTGGCGTCCGGCCGCCCGAAGCCACTGACCGCCCCCTCGGGGGGCAGGAGCGAAGCGACGTGGGGGTTGTTTCATCATGGGCTCCTCGCAATTCTTCTGCCAGTCATTGCACTCGTAGCGTGCGCACGCGCACCTCGAGCTGATGCTCGCCACCGCCGCGGATGACGCCGCGCAGCGGTGTCACGTCGCCGTAGTCGCGGCCGACGGCCAGCCGCACGTGCCCAGCCGCGGGAACGACGTTGTTGGTCGGGTCGAGTTCGAGCCAGCGCGCCGGGCTGCCGTCGGCCATCGGGCACCACAGCGCCGCCCAGGCGTGCGAGGCATCGGCGCCCAACCACGGTGCGCCGGGGGCACCACCATCGGGCGGCGTGGTCAGCAGGTAGCCGCTGACGTAGCGCGCGGCCAGGCCGTTCGAGCGCAACGCCCCGATCAGCAGGTGCGCGAAATCCTGGCAGACGCCTTCGCGCCGCGACAGCGCGTCGGCCAGCGGCGTGTCGATGTCGGTGCTGTCGCTGCAGTAGCGGAAATCGGCATGCATGCGCGCCATCAGCTCGAGCCCGACGCGGGCCACCGGGCGGCCGGGGGTGAACGACGGCGCGGCCCAGTCGCGCAGCGCCGGCAACAGCGGAACGTACGACGACGCATGCACGAACTCGTTGGCCGGCTGCCAGGCGCGGCCTGCCGCATAGCGCAGTTGCGCGCGCGCGTCTTCCCACGGCGCGCTGGCCTCGGCGTCGAGCGGCCGCGGCGGCGTCACGCGCACACGGCTGCGCGCACGCACCTCGAGCTCGCGGTGCGGCTGGTTGACGGTGAAGCAGGCGCGGTGGTTGCCCAACCAGTCGCTGCTGCTGGCCTGGTGCATCGGCGACGGCACGACCTGCATCTCGAAGCCCTCGTCGGCCTGTAGTTCGCTGCGGCGCGGCCGCAGGTGGGCGACGTGATGCGCCAGCTCGACCGGCGCGGCGTAGCGATAGACGGTGACATGCTCGACCTCGAGCAGCGTGCTTTCAATCATCAAACGCTCTGACTCGCATCGACGTCGGCATGCGCAAAGTAGCGCTGGCCGATGAGGTCGGACAGGCGCGCTGCGGCCGCGCCGAGTTGCTTGGCCAGCGCAAGCACGCGCTGCTGTGTGGCCGCATCGCTGTAGCCGCGCAGTTCTTCGAGCGCCAGGCCGGCGCCGTGCTCGGGCCACAGCGCCAGCATCTCATCGCGCCACGCCGTCGCGCCGGGCAGCTTGCCGATTTCGGTGCGCAGGCGGCGCAGCGTGCCGGCGAACGAGCGCGGGTTGATGTCGTCGAGCACCAGCAGATCGACCAGGGCCAGCAGGTCCTCATGGCGCTGGTAGCGCACGCGAAAGGTGATGCCGCTGTCGAACAGATCGAGCAACAGCGCGGTGGCCACGGCCGAGCCGCCTCGCCCGTCGATGACGCCGATCAGGTGCTGCATGGCCTGCGACAGGCCGGCCATGCGCTCGGCGAGGCGGCCCACGGAAAGCAGGCGCCAGCCGTGGTCGCGCGTCATGCGGTCGGTCTGCGCGCCGGTGACCGCGGCCAGTTGCAGCGCCAGGCGTTGCAGCGCCGGCAGCGCTTGCGCGGTGGTGGGCACCGCCGTGCCGAGGCCGTCGAAGTGGGCCCGCCACTCGTCGCCCATGCGCCGCACCAGGCCCCATTGTTCGGGCGAGAGGCGGTCGCGCAGCACACCCGCGGTGCGCGCCATGGCGTCGAGGTTGTGGCAGACAGCACCGTCGGTGCGATCACTCAATGCACAGAGCAGGCTGCGCTCGAAGACCGCCGGCGAGCGCTCGGCGCCTGGCGTGCCGGCGCTGACCAGGCCGTTGAAGGTGGCCAGGGCCGACAACGCGGCCCACAGCGGCGGCGGGACATCGTCGTCGCCGTCGATCAGCGCCAGCGCGGCGCGCGCCAAGCGCACCACCTGCTCGCTGCGCTCGGTGTAGCGGCCGAGCCAGAACAGGTTCTCCGCG
>JANMHY010000271.1:0-1756 GCA_031375525.1 Burkholderiales bacterium | reverse complement strand
GCGCAGCGCGTGACGCGCGTGCTCGCCGACCCGCTGGCCACGCGCACGCACATGGACGTGATCGCCAACGGCGCGGCGGCGATGGTCAAGGCGCTGACCGCCGACGACAGCGCCGAGCGCGCACCGCTGGCCGCGCAGTTCGACGCAGCGCTGCTGCGCTTGCAGAACGACGCCACGCTGTCGCGCGGCGACCGCGTTAGCGCGTTGAACGAGCGCGTGAGCTTGGCGCGCCTGGGTCAGCCCAAGGACGTGACCGCACCGAAGCTGCCCGAGGCGTTGGTCAAGGAAGTGCGCGAGGCATCGGCGCGCATGGACCGCGAGATCACCGACGGCTACGAGCGCCAGGCCGTCATCACCGCGGTGGCCTACCTGCAAGGCCAGGCCGGCCTGTGGGCCGACAGCGATGCGCTGCTCAAGGCCAATCTGGCGAAGAGCCACTCGCCGTACTACCTGATGAGCCAGTTGGCGAGCAACGCCAAGGCGCTCGGCAGACGAGAGGAAGCGCTGTCGTGGTACCAGCAGGCCTGGGACAAGAGCGTCGGCCCGGCGACGCGGCTGCAGTGGGGCGCGAGCTACGTCAGCGCGCTGATCGACCTGGCGCCGCAGGACGCGCCGCGCATCGAAAAAACCGCGGCGCAGATCTTCAGCGAGGCCGGCAAGGACGCCGGCGCGCTGCACGACCGCAGCGGTCGCTCGCTGCAGCGCATCGGCAAGAAGCTCGTCAGTTGGAACGCCGACGGCCAGCAGGCGGCGACGATCAAGCGCCTGCAGCCCAAGGTGGCGGCGCTGTGCGCCAAGGCCACGCCGGCCGAGCGCGAGAGGTGCCAAGGGCTGCTCGTCAGCGCGGCGCCGGCCAAGGTCAAGGGCTGATCCGGCGCCTGGCGGGCGGCGGTGTCGCGCCGAGCGCGGCACGCCGCCGCTTCATGACGGCCGCCCGGCGTCGGTCAGCGCGTCGCCGTGCACCATGCGCTCGATGCGTGCCCAGCCGGCTGCGGCTTCGCACATGCGGCACGGCCGCGAGGTCGAGACGAGCACGCAGGCTGAGAGATCGCGTGTGCCGAGGCGGCGCGCGGCGTCGCGGATCGCTTCGAGCTCGGCATGTGCGGTCGGGTCGTTGTGAAGGACGACGCGGCTCGGCGCTTCGCCGACGATCGCCTCGTCACGCCAGACGACGGCGCCATACGGCTGATCGCCGTCGCGTTGCGCCTGCTCGCGCAGCTCACGCGCACGGGCCATCGCCTGCCGCAGCGTGACGCCGGCCGCGTGCGCCGTGGGCGGCACACACCACGGCGCGAAAGCCAGTGGCGCGAGCCGCCGCCGCGTCAGTGCCATGACGCTACTTCAGCAGCCCTTCGGCCTTCATCGCTTCCTGCACCGCCGGTCGCGCGGCGACGCGCGCCATGTAGGCCGACAGCGCGGCCAGAGGCTTGGTCTCCACACCCGCATACGCGCCCCAGCCGGCGACGGTGAACAGGTAGGCATCGGCGACGGTGAACTGATCGCCCATCAGGTACGGCTTGCCGGCGAGTTGCTGGTCCACCCAGGCCAGCCTCTCGCCGAGCTTGTTCTTGAAGAACGCCTTGCCGGCTTCAGGAAAGTCTTTGTTGAACAGCGGGCCGAAGGACTTGTGCAACTCGCTGGTGATGAAGTTCAGCCACTCCATCACGCGGTAGCGCGCCATCGTGCCGGCCGCCGGCACGAGCTGCTTGCCCGGCGCCTGATCGGCGATGTACTGCACGATCGCCGGGCCTTCGGA
>JANMHY010000705.1:0-2106 GCA_031375525.1 Burkholderiales bacterium | reverse complement strand
GCGACGATCACGTGATGCGGCGCGTTCGCTTCACGCTCGAAGGCTATGAAGGCACACGCGGCGCGGTCGCCGAGGTCGATTGCTTCGAGCACGCGCGCCGCTTCGGCCTCTTGCTGCCGATGCGCTCGTACGAAGAGGTCGTGCACCCGCTGCGCTTGCCGGCGCACGATTGGTTCGTCACCGGGCTCGATGTGAACCGGGGGTATGGCGTCGAGGCGTTGCGCGGGCCGCAGTTCAGCGGCGCGGCGGCGGCGCTGGCCAAGGCACTCGCTTAGTACAGGCCACCGTTGACTGAGATGACTTGGCCAGTGATGTAGCCGGCCTCGGGACTTGCCAAGAAACCGGCCAGCGCGGCCACGTCCTCCGGTGTACCCGCACGCTGCGCCGGCACAATGCGCTTGATCGTCTCGGCATCGAACGCGCTCGCTGCCATCGGGCTGTCGATGATGCCGGGCGCAATCGCATTGACCGTGACGCCGCGGCTGGCCAGTTCGAGCGACAGCGCCTTCGTCGCGCTGTTGAGCGCGCCCTTCGCCGCCGCGTAGTTGACCTGCCCGCGGTTGCCGGCCAGTGCCGCCACCGACGAGATGTTGAGGATGCGGCCCCAGCGCGTGCGCAGCATCGGCAGCACGAGCGGCTGCGTGACGCGGAAAAAACCATGCAGCGAGACGTCGATCACCTGGTGCCACTGCGCCGGCTTCATGCCGGGGAACACGGCATCGTCGTGGATGCCAGCGTTGTTGACGATGATCTGCACCGGGCCTGCGGCGAGCATCTGCGCGACCGCCGCGGCGGTGGCCTCGTCGCGCGTGATGTCGAACTGAATCGGCTCGGCGCTGTGGCCGGCCGCCTTCAGCGAATCGGCGAGCGCCTGCACTTTGGCTGTGCCCGCGTTCGCATGCAGCAGCACATGCGCGCCCATCTCTGCGAGACGCAAGGCAATTGCTCCGCCGAGCACGCCGCTGGCGCCGGTGACGAGGGCGCGTTTGCCGGCGAGAGGTGGGTTGGAGGCCATCGTATGAGTCTAGCTACGCGCACAGGCGGCAGGCCGACGCATGTCAAGGCGGCACTTAGCGGAGGTCGTACCGCAAACGTAGACAAACTACTTGCTCAACGTAGTTGCCTGGCCTGTTGAGTGTGTTGGCTGAAGGGGTGACTTGCTCGGCAGCGATAGCGCTTTGAAGGTCGGGGCGCTCTCGGACAAAGCGATTCAGAGCTGCCTGTCCTTCGGCCTTGCCACCGAAGCAGAGGCAAAACTCTACAGCAGGCACGAGATCGAACGCGGGCACGGCGTGGGTCGCGAGTTCGGAGACAAGTGCAGGTGTATCTTCGAATCGAGAGAAGAACGGCAGGACTTCTTTTCGTATGAACTCAACAGCGTCCAAGATCGTTGCGGCTCGGTCACTTGGGTCTGCCAGTTCCCACTGAACGAGAGCGAAGCGTGTTCCGAGAAGGTGAACCATGCCTCCAGCGACATGGGTTGACGCCGAGTCAGGAGGCACGTACTGAGCCCTCCACTTTTGCAGTTGAATCGACGACACGTTTGCATGCATCCAGAGCTGAACATGCCTCCCGGAGACGTTGTAGTGACTTGATTGAAAGGTGATGTCGTTCTCGAAGGCACCAATGGTTCGACGACAACGCTGCTTGCTCTTTGCGTACTTGAAGCCTGAGCTCTCTATGGCTGCCGCGATCTGCGCGCAGGATTGTCGATACACATGCTTCGACGACTCGTCACTGAGCAGGCCCATGCCGGGACGTTCTGGGGGCCAGGCCTCGGTCTGTGGATGGGGTGACTTGTGGAGGGTCTGGCGCGGCATGTGGGTTGTGAGGCCTATCGGGGATTCAACAACACCGTCGCACGGCCTTGCACTAGCGTCTGCTGCTGCGCGTCGCACACGGAGAATTGGTACATCGCCTGACCGTCATCGCCAGCCAGTCGCTCGGCATGCACGAACAGCGGGCCGTCGATGTTTTCGAGCCGCCGCGTGTGCAGCTCGACGCCGCGCACGCTGACCAGTCGGCCGCCGCGCGGCGGCTCGTCGGATGCGGCTGTCATCACACCATGCAGCGCCATCGCCTGTGCCGCGTATTCGATGGCGTTGC
>JANMHY010000679.1:0-3290 GCA_031375525.1 Burkholderiales bacterium | reverse complement strand
CGAGTGGTGGAAGCTCGCGCCGATGCAAGCCGAGTCGTGGCGTGCGTTGGGCGCGCTGATCGCCGAACGCGACCCGCATTGCCGCGGCGTCGTGCTGCTCGGCCTCAATCAACCGATGGAGCGCGTGATCGCCGGCTTCGCAGCAGCGGCAACACACCCGATCGTGCGCGGCTTCATGGTCGGCCGCACGATCTGGGGCGACGCCAGCCGCGAGTGGCTCGCCGGCACGATCGACGATGCGATGTTGATCGAGCGCGTCGCATCGCGCTTCGGCCAGTTGGTCCGGGCGTGGCGTCAAACGAGGAGCAACACGCGATGACGAACACCGTGCGCCTGACGATGGCGCAGGCCCTCGTCGCCCACCTCGCCGCGCTGCGCACCCTGCATGACGACGGCAGCCTCGAACCGTATTGCGCAGGCGTGTGGGCGATCTTCGGCCATGGCAACGTGGCCGGACTCGGCGAAGCGCTGGCGCAGCACCGCGACACACTGCCGACTTACCGCGCGCACAACGAGCAGGCGATGGCGCATGCGGCGATTGCCTTTGCGAAGGCGAATTTCCGCACACGCATCATGGCCGTCACCAGCTCGATCGGCCCCGGCGCGACCAACCTGCTCACCGCTGCCGCGCTGGCGCATGTGAATCGCTTGCCGGTGCTGCTGTTGCCCGGTGACGTGTTTGCGTCGCGCACGCCGGACCCGGTGCTGCAGCAGGTCGAAGACTTCGCGGCCGGCGACATCAGCGCCAACGATGCCTTCCGGCCGCTGGTGCGCTACTTCGATCGCATCACGCGGCCCGAGCAGATCCTGGCCGCGCTGCCGCGCGCGATCCAGGTCATGACTGACCCCGCCACGTGCGGCCCGGTGTGCCTGGCGCTGCCGCAGGACGTGCAGACGATGGCGTTCGACTGTCCGCAATCGTTCCTCGAACCGGCGTTGCTGCACATCCGCCGACCGGCGCCCGATGCGCGCGAACTCGCTGCCGCCAACGAGCTGTTGTGCGCTGCGCGTCGGCCGCTGGTGGTGGCTGGTGGCGGCGTGATCTACAGCCGTGCGGGGGCCACGCTCGCCGCTTGGGCCACGGCGCATGGCGTTCCCGTTGCCGAGACCCAGGCCGGCAAGGGCAGCCTGGTGTGGGATCACCCGCTCAACGTCGGCGCAATCGGCGTCACCGGGTCGCCGGCGGCCAATGCGCTGGCGGCCGAGGCCGACCTCGTGATTGCCGTCGGCACGCGGCTGCAAGACTTCACCACGGGCTCGCATGCGCTGTTCGCCGGCGCCAAACTGCTGTCGATCAACGTGCAGCCGCTCGACGCGGCGAAGTCACGTGGCCAGGCGCTGGTGGCCGACGCGCGCGTCGTGCTCGCTGCGCTTCGGCCGGGCAGTTGGCGCGCCGACGGTGCGTGGACGACACGTGCAAAGGTGCTCGCCGCGCAATGGAACGCCCGCGTCACTGAACTCACCACAGCGGCGCCGCCCGAGGGCATGTTGCTCTACGACGCCGAGGTCATCGGCGCGGTGCGCGACTCCGGCGAGCACAGCGACCGCGATGACATCGTCGTCTGCGCCGCCGGCACGCTGCCCGCCGAGCTGCACAAACTCTGGCGCACGTCGCAGCCTGGCGGCTACCACGTCGAGTACGGCTACTCGTGCATGGGCTACGAGATCGCTGGGGCGCTCGGCGTCAAGCTGGCGAGGCCCGAGGCCGAAGTCATCACGATGCTCGGCGACGGCTCGTACCTGATGCTCAACTCCGAGATTGCGACCTCGGTGATGCTGGAGTTGAAGCTCATCATCGTCGTGCTCGACAACCGCGGCTACGGCTGCATCCAGCGCCTGCAACTAGCCAGCGGCAGCCCGCGCTTCAACAACCTGTTGGAAGACTGCGGCGCGCCGGTGGCGATCGATTTTGCGGCGCATGCGGCCAGCCTCGGTGCGACGGCGGTGCATGTGAAGGACATCGCCGAGTTGAAGAGCGCGATGCACGCCGCGCGCGCGGCAGCGACGACGCAGGTGATCGTCATCGACACCACGCCCTGGCGCACCACCGACGACGGCGGCGCGTGGTGGGAAGTCGCGATCCCCGAGGTGTCGCCTCGCGCCGAAGTGCGTGCCGCGCGTGAGCAATACGAGATGGCGAAGAAGGGACAAAGAAGATGACCTGGAACGTGCGCATCGGCATCAACCCGATTTCGTGGATGAACGACGATCTGCCGTCGCTCGGCGGCGAAACCGCGCTTGAAACCGCGCTCGCCGAAGGCAAGGAGATCGGCTACGCCGGCTTCGAACTCGGCAACAAGTTTCCGAAAGACGGGCCGGCGCTCAAAGCCAAGCTCGATCAGTTCGGCCTGGCCTGCGTCTCGGGCTGGTACTCGGGCGAGTTGGCGCGCGGCTCGGTCGAGGACGAAACGCAGCGCTGCCACGCGCACATGGACAAGCTGCGTTTCAACGGCTGCAAGGTCGTCGTCTATGGCGAAGTCGCCGACTCGGTGCAGGGACAGATCGACACGCCGCTCGATCGGCGGCCTCGATTTGTCAACGACGCGCAGTGGAAAGCCTATGCCGAGCGCCTGAACGCTTTCGGCGCGCACCTCGGAGCCGCCTACGGCATCACGCTGGCCTACCACCACCACATGGGTGCGTATGTCGAGTCGCCGGAGGATATCGATCGCCTGATGGCACTCACCGACCCAGCCTGCGTCGGCCTGCTGTTCGACACCGGCCACGCCTACTACGGCGGCGCCACCGATCCGAATGCGCTGCTGGCGCGGCACGTGCAGCGCGTCGTGCATGTGCATTGCAAGGACGTGCGGCCGGCGCTGATCGCCAAGGCGCGCAACGACGGCTGGAGTTTTCTCGGCGGCGTGCTCGCCGGCACCTTCACTGTGCCGGGCGATGGCGTGATCGACTACGACGCGGTGCTGGCCACGCTGCACGCTGCGGGCTATGAAGGCTGGCTCGTCGTCGAGGCCGAGCAGGACCCGGCGGTGGCGCCGAGCTATGCCTACGCGAAGAAGGGCTACGAGACCTTTAAGCGCATCGTGGACAAGCTGTCATGACGAGCCCGCTACTCGCCAAGGCCGAGCGCAACGGCCGCGAGATCGTCAACGTCACGCCCGAGCGCGCGGGCTGGACGCATGTCGGCTTTCGCGCGCTGCGCTTGAACGCCGGCGAGGCGGAGTCGCTCGACACCGGCGCGCGCGAGCTGTGCCTCGTCGTGCTCGCGGGCAAGGTGAATGTGCAAGCGGGCGGCCAATCTTTCGCCAACCTCGGCACGCGCACGCATGTCT
>JANMHY010000604.1:0-6444 GCA_031375525.1 Burkholderiales bacterium | reverse complement strand
CACCAGCACGCCGCTCGGCGACTTGAACGAAACCAACGCCATCAAGCTGGCGTTCGGCGACCACGCGAAGAGGATGGTCGTCAACTCCACCAAGTCGATGACCGGCCATCTGCTCGGCGGCGCCGGCGGCATCGAGTCGGGGTTCACCGTGCTCGCGCTGCACCACCAGGTGAGCCCGCCGACGATCAACATCTTCAACCAGGATCCGGAGTGCGACCTGGACTACTGCGCCAACTCCGCACGCGAGATGAAGATCGACATTGCGGTGAAGAACAACTTCGGCTTCGGCGGCACGAACGGTACGCTGCTGTTCCGCCGCGTCTGAGACCTTTGCGTGCACGCCGCGCCACCGGTGCGCGTGAGCCTCGGCCGCAGTGCGGGCTGGATCGTTGTCGTCGCGTTGTGCGCCGGCATGGGGGCAGCCAACCTGGCGGCGTGGCTGCTGTTGCGAGCCGAGGCCGCCGTGGGCCCTGCCGCCCTCATTGGACTCGCGGTTTCGGCGCTTGCCGCATGGCGCTCGCATCGCGCCCGCGCGCCTGGCGAACTGATCTGGAACGGCGCCGAGTGGCAGTGGCGGGGCCTGGCCGGCCACGTGCAGGTGGCGCTCGATCTCGATGCCTGGATGCTGCTGCGCTTCGATCCGCTGCACGGCAAGCGCTGCTGGATCGCCGCTTCGCGCTTCTCGGCCAGCGGTCCGTGGCCGGCACTGCGCGCTGCGTTGTATGCGCGCCGCCCGGCCGATCCGCTGTCACCATGAGTGCGCGATGAACGCGCAAGGTGATGCCGATGCGCTCTTGGTCGAGCGCGCCAAGCGCGGCGAGGTCAGCGCTTTCGAGATGCTGGTCGTCAAGTACCAGCGCCGCATCGAGCGCCTGGTCGGGCGCATGGTGCGCGACACCGACCTGGTGCAAGACATTGCACAGGAAACATTCATTCGCGCCTACCGCGCGTTGCCGCAGTTCCGTGGCGACAGCGCTTTTTACACCTGGCTGTACCGCATTGCGGTCAACACCGCCAAGAAGGCCCTGGTCGAGAAGAAGCGTGACCCGTTGGTGTTCGAGGGTTCCATGGTTTCCACCGAGGAAGGCGAGGAACCTTCGCGCGTGGAGAACGAACTAACTGACGGTGAAACGCCGGAGACGGTGTTGGCCGGCCGACAAGTGGCCGCCACGGTCAATGCTGCCATCGACGCCTTGAGTGAAGACCTGCGCCAAGCCATCGTGCTGCGTGAGATCGAAGGCCTGAGCTACGAAGAGATTGCCGACGTGATGAATTGCCCGATTGGAACCGTCCGCTCACGGATTTTTCGCGCCCGTGAAGCGATCGCAGTCAAGTTGCGCCCGCTTCTGGGCACCCGCGAGGGCGAGCGCTGGTAGGCGCTTGCCTTTGGAGACCCTGACTATGTCCATGCACCCTGACCCTTCACCCGATGCGAAACGCGCCGCGCTTTCGGCGCTGATGGATGGCGACCCCAGCGCCGGCGACGAGGCCTGCCGCGCCTGGCGCGGCGACGCCGCGGCGCGCGCCGACTGGCATGCCTATCACTTGATCGGCGACCTGATGCGCAGCGACGAGCACCGTGCCGATGACGCGCGCGATGCGCGCTTCCTCGCCGCCGTGCGGGCACGGCTGGCCGATGAGCCGGTGGTGCTGGCGCCATCGCCCGCTGCTGCGTCGCCCGCGGCCACCACTGTGCTGACGCGCGCGCGTCGAGCCCGGCGTTGGATGGCGCCAACCGCGGTGGCCGCTGGCTTCGTGGCGGTTGCCGGGGCGCTGATGGTGACGCGTGTTTCAGCGCCCGACGGCGCGGCGACGACTCTGGCGGGCGGCGTGGTGCCGGCACCCGTGGTCAGCCCGGCGGTGGCGGCATCGCAGGCCAGCGTGGAGACGGCGACGATGATTCGCAGTGCCGAGCTGGATCGCTACCTCGAGGCGCACCGCCAATACGCCAATGGCGCGACGCAGGTCGCGCCGGGTGGCGCCGTGCGCAACGCGGCTGCCACTGCGCCGGTGCGCTGAATGCGGCTGGCCGTACCCCTGCCTTGGTTTCGCGTGGCGACGCTCGTGCTCGGCGTGGCGGCGGCTATCGCAGCGGTGCCGTCGCCGGTCCGGGCTGGCGACACCGTGGTCAATGGCCCCGAAGCCCGGCAGTGGCTGCTGCGCATGCACAACGCAGCGACGCAACGCAATTACCACGGCACCCTCGTCGTCAGCGCCGAAGGCGGGATGTCGAGCTCGCGCATCGCCCACTACTGCGAAGGCAAGGACTCGTTCGAGAGTGTGGACATGCTCGACGGCCAGCCGCGGCGCGTGCTGCGCCACAACGAACAGGTGCTCACGCTGTGGCCTAACGCCAAGACTGCGCGCCTCGAACAGCGCGAGGCCATCCAGCCCTTTCCCTCGCTGCTGACCGGCAGTGAAGAGCAGCTGTTCGAGCGCTACGAGCTGGTCAGCGAAGGGCCGGGCCGCGTCGCCGGGTTCGACGCTGCGGTGTTCGTGCTTCGTCCGCGAGATGGGGCGCGCTTTGCGCAGCGCCTGTGGGCGGAGCAGGGCAGTGGGTTGTTGCTGCGCGCCGATGTGGTGGCGGCCGATGGGCGCGTGCTCGAAAGCAGGGCCTTCACCGATCTGTCGATCGGCGGCAAGACCAAACCCGTCGCTGCGAACACGGTGCAAGGGGCATTGAGGCAGCTCGACGGCTGGCGCGTGCTCAAGCCCGCATCGCAGCGCACGTCGCTCGAGTCCGAAGGCTGGCAGTTGAAGGCGCCGGTGGCAGGCTTTCGCCAAAGCAGTTGCGTCAAGCGCCAACTGGAGCCGGCGGCCGACGACAACCGGCAGACGCCGGCTGAGGTGCTGCACGCGATCTTCACCGACGGCTTGACGCATGTCTCGCTGTTCATCGAGCCTTTGCGCGCCGACCGCCACCGTAGCGGCGGCGGTGCCCACGGCGCGACACACTCTTGGATGCAGGCGCATGGCACGCACTGGATTACCGTCGTCGGCGATGTGCCGGCGGCCACGCTCAAGCAGTTCGCCGCCGCGCTGGAGAGCAAGCCGCGCTGACGGTCTTGTCGTCGCGCGGCGCGCCTGATGCTCTGAAAACCTGTACAACCTCCCGCAGCTTCTTTCGCAAGGTCTCTTTGCCCATGATGAACTTCAGCTCTGTTTCCCCGCAGTCCGCCGTGCGCGGCCGTTGGATGATGGCCGCTTCTTGGGTGGCGATGGCCGCTGCGCTCGTTGTGCTGGCGCCGACGCCAGCCGCGGCACAAGCTGGGCGCGAGCTGCCGGACTTCACCGAGCTGGTCGAGCGTGTCGGGCCGACGGTGGTCAACATCCGCACTTTGGAAAAGCGCGGCAGCGAAGCCTCTGCCAGTGGCGGTGGCGGCGGCGAAATCGACGAGCAGATGCGCGAGTTCTTCAAGCGCTTCGGCATCCCGATCCCCGACCGCATGCCCAACATGCCGGGGCAGCCGCGGCGCGGCGGCCCGCAGCAGCAGCCTGAAGACAACGACCCGCAGCCGCGTGGCGTCGGCTCGGGCTTCGTCCTTTCGGCCGACGGCTATGTGATGACCAATGCGCATGTCGTCGACGGCGCCGACGAAGTCATCGTCACGCTGACCGACAAGCGCGAATTCAAAGCCAAGATCATCGGCGCTGACAAGCGCACCGATGTGGCCATCGTCAAGATCGAGGCCAGCGGCTTGCCAGCGGTGAAGATCGGCGACGTGAATACGCTCAAGGTCGGCGCCTGGGTGATGGCCATCGGCGCGCCGTTCGGCCTCGACAACTCGGTCACGGCCGGCATCGTCAGCGCCAAGCAGCGTGACACAGGCGACTACCTGCCGATGATCCAGACCGACGTGGCCATCAACCCGGGCAACTCGGGTGGCCCGCTGCTCAACATGCGCGGCGAGGTCGTCGGCATCAACTCGCAGATCTACAGCCGCTCCGGCGGCTTCATGGGCATCAGCTTCGCCATTCCGATCGACGAGGCGATGCGCGTCGCCGACCAGCTGCGCACTACCGGCCGCGTCATCCGCGGACGCATCGGCGTGTCGATCGCGCCGGTGACCAAGGAAGTGGCCGAAGCGATTGGCCTGGGCGCGCCGCGCGGCGCGCTGGTCAATGGTGTCGAGGCCGGTCTGCCGGCCGACAAGGCCGGCGTCGAGCCGGGCGACATCATTCTGAAAGTGGACGGCAAGAGCGTCGAGAAGTCGGGCGATCTGCCGCGGCTGATCGGCAGCACCAAGCCGGGTGCGAAGAGTCAGCTCCAACTGTTCCGCCGCGGTCAAACCAAAGAAGTGGGCGTGACGGTCGCCGAGTTCGAGCCCGACAAACCGCGCCGCACCGCGCAAGCCAACGCCGAGCCACCCGCTGCGCCTGCGGCCAAGACGGCGATCGGCCTGGCGGTGGCTGATCTCACCGATGCGCAGAAAAAAGAGCTGAAGCTGCGTGGCGGTGTGCGCGTGGAATCGGTGGAAGGCGCCGCAGCGCGCGCCGGTGTGCGCGAGGGCGACGTCATCGTCACGCTCGACAACGCCGAGGTCACCGATGCCAAACAGTTCAATGCACAGGTGACCAAGCTCGACAAGAACAAAGCGGCGAGCGTGATGGTGCGCCGCGGTGAATGGACGAACTACTTCATCATTCGGCCGAGCGCGTCTCGTTGATCGCGCCATTGGGTCTTTCCACGCCTTGAAACGTCATTGATGACAGGTGCGACTCATTCGGTGTGAGCGCCCATTCACTTTCTGCTTCCTTGTACGGGGATTGAGGCCCCGCATACCTATAATGGCTGCGAGCAACGGACGGTTTCATCCTGTTTTGGCATGGAGTTGAGCCCCTTGAAACTGTCCCCAGGCCATCCACACCGCTTTGTGGATAAGCTGTTGATGGATTTCCTTGTTGGTACCCTGCAACGACAAAAAAACGAGTGTTGGTGCGGGTCCCGGCAGGGAGGCTGTGGCTAGAATGAAAGCCCAACAGCAGTTGCCATAACGTTTTGTTGGAAGGCGCGTCCACTCTTCGACGCGCCTTTTTTTCGTCCCTTGCGGATGCGTTTTTCACCTCTACAAGCATCACACGGCGCCGCTCATCCGCTTTGGTGAGCCGTTCAGTGCAGCACGGTGGCTTATCAGCCGCCACGCGCGCGTCACCGCCGACTCAGCGTTCAGTACCGACCGACTCGATGGACCACATCCGCAATTTCTCGATCATCGCCCACATCGACCACGGCAAGAGCACGCTCGCCGACCGGCTCATCCAGCGCTGCGGCGGTTTGTCCGACCGCGAGATGGAAGCGCAGGTGCTCGATTCGATGGACATCGAGCGCGAGCGCGGCATCACGATCAAGGCGCAGACCGCCGCGCTTCAGTACAAGGCGAACAACGGCAAGACCTACAACCTGAACCTGATCGACACGCCGGGCCACGTTGACTTCAGCTACGAGGTCAGCCGCTCGCTGTCGGCCTGCGAGGGTGCATTGCTGGTGGTCGATGCCAGCCAGGGTGTCGAGGCGCAGACCGTGGCCAACTGCTACACCGCGCTCGACCTCAAAGTGGAAGTGGTGCCGGTCCTGAACAAGATGGATCTGCCGCAGGCCGACCCGGAAAATGCGAAGGCCGAAATCGAAGACGTGATCGGCATCGACGCCACGAACGCGATTCCCTGCTCGGCCAAGACCGGCATGGGCATCGACGAGATTCTCGAAGCGGTGATCACCCGCATGCCGGCGCCTCGCGGCAACCCGGACGGCGCTCCGCGGGCGATGATCATCGACAGCTGGTTCGACAACTACGTTGGCGTCGTCATGCTGGCGCGCGTCGTCGATGGCGTGCTGAAAAAGGGCGACCGCATCCGCATGATGGCCACCAACGCCGTCTATCCGTTGGAGCAGATCGGCGTCTTCACGCCCAAGTCGATGCCGCGCGAGGAACTGCGCGCCGGCGAGGTCGGCTTCCTGATCGCCGGCATCAAGGAGCTGCAGGCGGCCAAGGTCGGCGACACGATCACGCTGGAAAAGAAGCTGCCCAACAACGCCGGGCCGGCCACCGAGGCGCTGCCGGGCTTCAAGGAAATCCAGCCGCAGGTCTTTGCCGGCCTGTACCCGACCGAAGCCAGCGAGTACGAATCGCTGCGCGACGCGCTGGAAAAGTTGAAGTTGAACGACAGCAGCCTGCGCTATGAGCCCGAGGTCAGCCAGGCGCTGGGCTTCGGTTTCCGCTGCGGCTTCCTCGGCCTGCTGCACATGGAGATCGTGCAGGAGCGGCTGGAGCGCGAGTTCGACCAGGACCTGGTGACGACGGCGCCGTCGGTGATCTACCAGATCGAGTTGAACGATGGCGAGGTGATCCAGGTCGAGAACCCGAGCAAGATGCCCGACCTCGGCCGCATCCTCGAAATCCGCGAGCCGATCGTCACCGTGCAGCTCTACATGCCGCAAGACTC
>JANMHY010000575.1:0-5193 GCA_031375525.1 Burkholderiales bacterium | reverse complement strand
ATCGATTTCTCCGAACCGGTCGAAGGCATGGAAGCGCCGTGGGGCATGGCGCAGCTCACGTTCTATGCCGACAGCGCACGTGTCGCCACCCCGCCGGCGAGCATCGCCGAGCTGCTGGAGTGGGCGAAGAAGACCCCCGGCCGCTTCACCTACCCGAAGCCGCCGGCGTTTCACGGCACCACCTTCGTCAAGCAGGTGCTGATCGAAACCGTCGCCGATCGCAAGCCGTTCTACGCACCCTACAGCGCCGACGTCTTCGCTGCCGCCACCGCGCCGCTGTGGACGGCGCTCGATGCGCTGCACCCGCACCTGTGGAAGGAGGGCAAGCAGTTCCCGGCCAGCAACACGGTGATGCGGCAGATGCTGGCCGACGGCGAGCTCGCCATCTCGCTGACCTTCAACCCGAACGAAGTCGCCAACGAGATCGCGGCCAAGCGATTGCCGGCCACCGTGGCGCCGTACCAGCATGCCAAGGGCACGATCGGCAACACGCATTTCCTGGCGATTCCGTTCAACGCGCGCGCCAAGGAAGCGGCGCAGGTCGCGGCCAACTTCTTTCTCTCGCCGGCGGCGCAGGCGCGCAAGGCCGACATCAAACATTGGGGCGACCCGACGGTGCTGGCGGTGGGCAAACTCTCGGCGTCCGACCGTGCATTGTTTGCCGCAGGCGCAGCACCGGGCCAGTTGAAAACCGCGGCGCCGGCGATCGCCGAGCCGCATGGCTCGTGGGTCGATCCGATCGAGCGCGAGTGGACCAAGCGCTACGGCCAGGGTTGAGGCCGCGCGACGCATGAAGGCCGCGCTGCGCGCGGCGTGGCTCGCACCGCCGCTGCTGCTGTTTGCACTGCCGATCGCGGTCGCGTTGCCGGTGGCGGTGTGGCAAGGCTTGTCGGGCAGCGCATGGTCGGCCCTCATCACCGACTCGCAACTGCCGCGCGCACTCGTGCTGTCGCTGAGCACGGCCGTGGTCTCCACGCTGGCCTCGCTTGCCCTCACGCTGTGGCTGGTGACGCACCTGTACGGCAGCCGCGCGTGGGGGTTGCTCGTGCGCGCGCTCGGGTCGCTGCTGGCCGTGCCGCATGCAGCGTTTGCGATCGGTCTGGCGCTGCTCGTCATGCCGGCCGGTGTCATCGCCCGCCTGCTGGCGCTGCCCTTGGGTTGGAGCGCGCCGCCGGACTGGCCGACGGTCAACGACGCCAACGGCATCGGCCTGACCCTCGTGCTGATCTTCAAGGAAACGCCCTTCCTCCTCTGGAGTGCGGTGGCGCTGCTGGCGCGGCCCGAGCTGGCGCTGCAACTGCGCGGCTGGCTGGCCAGCGGGCGCACGCTCGGCTACAGCGACGGTGCGCTGTGGTGGCGTGTGCTCTGGCCGCTGCTGCTGCCGCGCCTGGCCTGGCCGCTGCTGGCGGTGCTGGCGTATGGCTTGACGGTGGTCGATCTGGCGCTGATCGTCGGCCCGGCCTCGCCACCGACGCTGGCCGTGATTGCATGGCAATCGCTGCAAGACGCCGATGCGTTGCGCAATGCCGAAGGGGCGGCGATGGCGCTGTTGCTGGCGGCGGTGTTGTCGTGTTGCGTGCTCGTGTTCGCGTTGATCGCCGCCGCGCTGCGACAGGCGTCGCGGCGGCGGGCGACCAGCGGCCGGCGCACGGCCATCAGCCCAAGCCGCGTCGTGCTCGCGCGCGCGCTGCTGTGGGCGCTGCTCGCGCTGTATGCGCTGGTCGCGCTGCTGCTCGCCGTCTCGTCGGCCACCGGTGTCTGGACCTTTCCGTCGCTGCTGCCGCAGTCGTGGACCGGCGGTGCATGGCAGCAGGTGCGTGACAGCCTGGGCACGGTCGGCCTGTCGGCCGCGCTCGGCATCGTGGCGACGTTGGCCGCGCTCGCGCTCGTGCTGCTGTGGTTCGAAGCCACGCCGCCGTCATGGGACCGGCGCGTGGCGCCGCTCGTCTTCGCGCCGCTGATCGTACCGTCGTTGCTGCTGATGGTGGGCCTGTACACGCTGGCGCTGCCGCTGCGCCTGGACGGCAGCGTCGCCGGCCTGGCCTGGGTGCACATGCTCGTGGCGCTGCCCTATGTCTTCGTCGCGCTGGCGCCGGCGTGGCGCCATTTCGATGCGCGCTATGAGCACACCGCACTCGCCCTCGGCCGCTCGCGCGCAGCGTTCTGGTGGCGCATCAAGGCGCCGATGCTGGCCGCGCCGATGGCCGCCGCGCTCGCCGTCGGTTTTGCCGTCAGCGTGGCGCAGTACTTGCCGACGCAGTTCATCGGCGCCGGGCGCCACGCCACCGTCACCACCGAAGCGGTGACGCTCGCTTCGGGCGGGCAGCGCCACACGGCGGCGGCGTTTGCGCTGCTGCAGGCGCTGTTGCCGGCGATTGGCTTTGCGCTCGCCGCGGTCGTCGGCCACCGACAGCACCGCAGAATCACGACCCATGGCGCTTGAGTTGCACAAGGTCTCGATCAGTGTCGGTGGCCGCGCGCTGCTGCGCGGCCTGTCCGCGCGCGTCGCGCCCGGTGACGTGTTGGCCGTGATGGGCGTCAGCGGCTCGGGCAAGTCGAGCCTGCTGGCCTGGATCGCCGGCACGCTGGACGAACCGTTTGCAGCCAGCGGTGAGTTGCGGTTGGATGGCGCAAGCCTCGCCGGCACACCGATCCAGCAGCGGCGCATCGGCCTGCTGTTCCAGGACGATCTGCTGTTTCCGCACATGAGCGTGCGCGACAACCTGCTATTTGCATTGCCTGCGGGCGATCGAACACAGCGCATGGCTGCGGCCGATGCAGCACTCGCGGAGGCCGGCCTCGCCGGCTTCGGTGATCGCTTGCCATCGAGCCTGTCGGGCGGCCAGCGCTCTCGCGTCTCGCTGCTGCGTGCCTTGCTCGCGCAACCGCGTGCGCTGCTGCTCGATGAGCCGTTTTCCAAACTCGACGCGGCATTGCGCGCGCAGATGCGCGAGTTCACGTTCACGACGCTGCGCGAGCGGCGCGTGCCGGTGGTGCTGGTGACGCACGACGAAGCCGATGTGCCGCCCGGCGCGCAAGTCATGAAGCTCGATGCTTGACCGCGCCGCCAATGCCGCGTTGATGCCGCTGTTCCAGATCTGCGCGCGCGGTCTCGTGCGAGCGGGCGTTGGTGCCGACACCGTGACGTTCATCGGCTTCGGCATCGGCGTTGCAGCCGCAGCAGCCATCGCGATGCAGAGTTACCTGCTCGGCCTGGTGCTACTGCTCGCCAGCCGCCTGGCCGATGGCCTCGACGGCCCGGTGGCGCGCCTGACGCAGCCCACAGACCGTGGCGCCTACCTCGACATCTGCCTCGACTTCCTGTTCTACGCCAGCATCCCGCTGGCCTTTGCGATCGCCAACCCGACGACCAACGCGCTGCCTGCCGCCGTGCTGCTGGCCGCCTTCATCGGCACCGGCTCGAGCTTTCTCGCTTTCGCCGTGTTCGCGCAAAAGCACGGCATTGCCAGCAGCGACTACCCGAACAAGGGCCTCTACTACCTCGGCGGCTTGACCGAAGCCACCGAAACGCTGATCTGCTTCGGCCTGATGTGCCTCTGGCCGGACAAGTTCGCCTGGTGGGCCTATGGTTTTGCCGCGCTGTGCGCGTTGACGATCGCCACGCGCATCGTCGGCGGCGCCAGGCTGTTGTCTCGTCAGGTGTAATGTCGTACGGCCTAGGCCGACGGAGAAAACATGTCCAAGAAAAAACTCGTCATCCTGGCCCTGCTCGTGGCGCTGATCGTGGTCTTCTTTGCCTTCGATCTCGGCCGCTTCCTGAGCCTGGACTACATCAAGTCGCGGCAGGCCGAGTTCACGGCGCTGGCGGCCGACAAACCGTTGCTGGTGGGTGGCGCGTTCTTCGCCGTCTATGTCGCGGTGTGCGCGCTGTCGTTGCCGGGCGCGGCGATCATGACGCTGGCGGCCGGCGCGATCTTCGGCCTCGGCTGGGGCACGTTGATCGTTTCGTTCGCCTCGGCCATCGGCGCCACGCTCGCGCTGCTCGTCTCGCGCTACATCCTGCGCGACAGCGTGCAGTCGAAGTTCGGCGCGCGCCTCGCGGACCTCGACAAAGGCATCGAGCGCGAAGGCGCGTTCTACTTGTTCACGCTGCGCCTGGTGCCGATCTTCCCGTTCTTCATCATCAACCTGCTGATGGGCTTGACGAAGATGAAGGCCTGGACCTTCTACTGGGTCAGCCAGATCGGCATGCTCGCCGGCACGCTGGTCTATGTGAATGCCGGCACGCAACTGGCCAAGATCGATTCGTTGAAGGGCATCCTGTCGCCCGGACTCATCGGCTCGTTCGTGCTGCTCGGCGTGTTCCCGCTCGTCGCCAAGAAGATCGTCGATGTGATCAAGGCGCGCAAGGTTTATGCGAAGTGGGCGCACGTCAAGCCGAAGTCGTTCGACCGCAACCTGGTCGTCATCGGCGCCGGTGCCGCCGGGCTGGTGACGAGCTACATCGCTGCCGTGGTCAAGGCCAAGGTGACGCTGGTCGAAGCGCACAAGATGGGCGGCGACTGCCTGAATTACGGCTGCGTGCCGAGCAAGGCGCTGATCAAGACGGCCACACTCGCGCGCCAGATCCGGCATTCGCAGGACTACGGCATTGCAAAAGCGTCGGCCGAGATCAACTTCGCCGACGTGATGGAGCGCATCGCCGGCATCGTTCGCGCCGTCGAGCCGCACGACTCGGTCGAGCGTTACACCTCGCTCGGCGTCGATGTGGTGATCGGCCAAGCCAAGATCACGAGCCCGTGGCATGTCGAGATCACGAAGGACGACGGCTCGAAGCAAACGCTGTCGACGAAGAGCATCGTCATCGCCACCGGCGCCGCGCCCTTCGTGCCGCCGCTGCCGGGGCTCGACGACGTGGGGTATCTCACCAGCGACACGCTGTGGGGCCTGCGCGAACAGCCGAAGCGCCTGGTCGTGCTCGGCGGCGGGCCGATCGGTTGCGAGCTGGCGCAGAGTTTTGCGCGCCTCGGTTCGCAGGTGACGCAGATCGAGATGCTGCCGCGCATCATGATCCGCGAAGACGAAGAGGTTTCGGCCTATGCGCGCCAGGCGCTCGAGGCCGACGGCGTGACCATCCTCACCGGCCACAAGGCGCTGCGCTGCGAGAAGCGCGGTGACGTGAAGAGCATCGTCGTCGAGAACGACGGCAAGGAGATCGCCATCGAGTTCGAC
>JANMHY010000573.1:0-6679 GCA_031375525.1 Burkholderiales bacterium | reverse complement strand
GCCGTCTTCGATCATCGCCTCGCGGATGTGCGCGGCCTCGTCGGCCGTCTTGCGGCTCTTGGCCAGCGTGCTCGGGTTGATCGCTTCGATCACCTTCACGGCGGCGGGCACCTGCTCGCGAAAAGCGAGCGTGATGCGCTTCGGATCGACGAGCAACGTTGCGCCTGGCGGCAACGAGGCCAGCGCCTGCGCCGCATCGGCGTAGTCGGCCAGGGCGATGCCGTCGGCCGCGAGTTCATTGGCCAGCGCTGCATCGATCTTGCCGGCGCTGACGAACAGCATGGCTTTGCTGCTGTCGATCAGCAGATGGGCGAGGAAGACCGGGTTGTAGTCGACGTCGGCGCCGCGCAGGTTGGTGATCCAGGCCACGTCATCGACAGTGGAGACGAAGTGGTGCGTGGCGTTGTGCCTGGCCATGCCTTCGCGCACGGCCGCGAGCTTGGCGGTTCGCGGCGTCGTGGCATGCGGCGCTTTGTGCGCATAGACGCGCGCCTGCGGCAGGCCGGGGCGGTCGTCCCAGGCGCTGGCCAGCACGTCGCCACTGGTGCGCAGCGCGATGCCTGCGCCATCGAGTGCGGTCTTCAACTGCTGCGCCGCGGCCAAGCCGAGCACCTGGCCATCGACGGCGAGCGTGCCGCCCTTGGTGACATTGGCGACGATCCAATCGATATGGTGCGTGGCCGCACCGGTGGGGATCTTGACCAGATCGACGCCGCTGCCGCGCAGTTCTTTTTCGGCCTGGGCCCAATAGCGGCTGTCGGCGAACAGCGCCGCGCGCTCCGTGGTGACGACGAGCGTGCCCATCGAGCCGGTGAACCCGGAGAGCCAGACGCGGCCCTGCCAGCGCTCGGGCAGGTACTCCGACAGATGCGGGTCAGAGGACGGCACGAGCAGCGCCGAGAGGCCTTGTGCGCGCAGCGCATCGCGCACGCCTTCGAGTCGAACGGGAATCGGTGAGGTGCGGGTGTCCATCGGCTGCTCCTGCGCAAGAGCGCCGATTGTAGGCAGCGGCTACTTGGATGCAGGTGCGATCACGCGCCATGCCCCTTCGACCGTGACGGCCTGCGCGGCCGGCGCCGTCCACATCAGGCACCACTCGTTGCGGTGATCGACCTTGTGCTGCGCGCGTTGCTGCGACACGGCCTTGCGCTGCACCGGCATCAGCACCTTCTTGCCGACATGGTGATGCAGGTTGAAATCGGTGGCCGCACTGGCCTTCCACTCCCAGGCCAGCGTGTCGCCGGCTTGCATAGTCATGCAGACCTCGCCGACCTTGCCGGCAGCGATGTCGAGCTGGATCGGCTGGTTGTCTCGTGCGAGTGCAGGCGCGCTGGCGGCCAGGGCAAGCAATCCGATGGCGATGTTCTTCATCAGGGTGTAGGGTTGCGGGGTTCAGCGACGATACCGCACGTGACGCGATGACCGAGCACAACGAAACCCTCGACGAAGCCCTGGCGCGCAACGTGCGCGATGCCCTGGCCGAAGACATCGGCCGCACCGACTGGACGGCGCTGCTCGCGCCGGCCGGCCGGCGCGTCAGTGCGCACGTGGTCGCCAAGGAGCCGGCGGTGCTGTGCGGCCGGCGCTGGTTCGATCATTGCGTGCACGCCCTCGACGCCACCGCCTCGGTGCAATGGCTGGCGGCCGAAGGCGGGCCGGTGGTCACCGGCATGGAGGTCTGCCGCATCGACAGCGAGGCGCGCGCGCTGCTCTCGGCTGAGCGCAGCGCACTGAACTTCCTGCAGATGCTGTCCGCCGTGGCGACGACGACGCGGCGCTATGTCGAAGCCATCGCCGGCCTGTCGCCGAACCCGAAAGGCTGCGCGATTCTCGACACACGCAAGACGTTGCCCGGTTTGCGCCAGGCGCAGAAATATGCGGTGCGTGTCGGCGGCGGACAGAACCAACGCCTGGCGTTGTGGGACGGCATCCTGATCAAGGAGAACCACATCGCCGCGGCCGGCGGCATCCGCGCCGCGCTCGATGCGGCGCGCATGTTGGACGCCGGCGTGACGGTGCAGATCGAGGTCGAGTCGATCGCCGAACTCGAAGAAGCACTGGCCTGCGGTGCGACGAGCGTGCTGCTCGACGACTTCAGCTTGAACGACATGCACCGCGCCTACGCGATCACCCAACACCGCGCGCTGCTCGAAGCCTCCGGCAGCGTCGATCTGGAGCGCGTGCGCGACATCGCCAAGACCGGCGTCGATCGCATCTCGATCGGCAAGCTGACCAAGGACGTGAAGGCGATCGACCTGTCGATGCGCGTGGACCCGCCCTGAGCTGCTACGCCGTCTCCAGCCGCCGCCGCACCATCTGGATGTGGCTCTTCAGCGCGTAGAGCTCATCGGTGTACGACAGCGGCACCTGGATCGCGTTGACCTTGTCCTCGATCGCATCGAGCCCGTCGAGCAGCTCTTTGGCCGGGCGCGTGCGCACGTCGGACTCGATCTCGCGCAACTGCGCGTACCAGCGAAACACGCGCGAGCGGATGCGCAGCTCGACGATCGGCGGCACGATGCGCGACAGCGGCAGCAGCACGGCGACGATCGACAGCATCGCCAGCCACATGCGATCGACCAGGTTGGCCAGCCAGAACGGCAGAAAGCGTTGCAGCCACGGCACGCCGCTGCGGTAGAAGCGCTCGGCTTCGGGGGCGAGCGCGCGTTCGCCGTCGCGTGCGTTCGGGAAGTCGCCCTTCCTCTGGAACCAGCCCGAGTCGCCGTGGACCTCGCGCGCGGCCTGCACGAAGAGCTGCGCCAGCGCCGGATGCAGGTCTTCGCGCACCACCAGCGTGGCCGTCGGCGCGACCATGCGCACATCGGCCTCGGGCATGTCGCGCGCCAGGTCGACCACGCCGCGCGGCAGCGTCACCGCGGACAGAAAGCCGAAGCGGCGCGTGTAGGCGTCGGCCTGCGCAAAGTCGAAGAGCGCGATGCCCGGCGTCTGCAGCAGCATCTGCACCATCGCCGACTCGGGCGCCGAGGCCAGCACGAGCGCATCGAGACGGCTTTCGAGCAACTCGATCACGGCCGGCGTCACCGGCTGCTGCGACAGCGCGATCGTGCTCGGCTCGATGCGGTTGGCGTCGAGCAGCTGTGTGGCCAGGTGCGGCACGCCGCTGCCGGCCACGCCGATATTGACGCGCCAACCGGCGAGCTGCGACAGGCTGTCCAACGTTGGTTTTTTCAGCAGGCGCTGCGCGCTGTCGGCGCGGTAGAACAGCCATACCGGCTCGTAGAACATGCTGCCCAGCGACTTCAGTGCGGTGTCCGCGCCTTGCACTTCGCTCGCGCCGCCCTGCACGAAGCCGATCTGCACGCCCGACGAAGCATCGCGCAGCAGCGCCAGGTTTTCCGCCGCGCCCTGCGTGTTGCGCAGCTCAACATCGATGCCGTGCTTCTTCAGCCGCTCGGCGTAGCGCTGCCCGAACTCCGCGTACGCGCCTTGCGCGACGCCGGTGGCCAGCACGACGCGGCGCGGCGGATTCGGGTCGAGCAGCCAGTAGGCCAGCGCGACCAGCCCGCAAGCCAGCAACACGAACGGCGCGCTGGTGGACAGCGCGGTGCGGATGCCGGTGAAGACGTGATGGGCGGTCATGCCCGCTGCGATCTCTAGGCGTGAACCGTCGGCGTCGAGTGCGTCATCAGCCGGTCGGTGTAGGCAATGGCCATCGCCGACAAGAGAAAGGTGATGTGGATCGCGGTCTGCGCGATCAGCACCTTGTCCGAGTAGTTGGCGGCGTTGATGAAGGTCTTGAGCAGGTGGATCGAGCTGATGCCGATGATCGCCGTGGCCAGCTTGACCTTCAGCACCGAGGCGTTGACATGCGACAGCCACTCCGGCTGGTCGGGGTGGCCTTCCAGGTTCATGCGAGACACGAAGGTTTCGTAGCCGCCAACGATGACCATGATCAGCAGGTTGCTGATCATCACCACGTCGATCAGCGCCAGCACCACCAGCATGATGATGGTTTCGTTCAGCGCCACGGCCTCCCCGGTGTAGCCGATGCTCTTGACGAGTGCGGCAATCGCCGTCTGGCTGCCGAAGGCGGCCTCGATCAGGTGCAGCAGTTCAAGCAGGAAGTGCCAGACATAGACGCCCTGCGCGGCAATCAGGCCCAGGTATAGCGGCAGTTGCAGCCAGCGGCTCATGAAGATCAGGCGCGGCAGCGGGCCCATCGCGGCGGTCACGGTGTCTGTCGTCGGTTTTTGCATCGGCTTCAGGGAATCCTCGGGTGGCCGGGATTGTAGGGATGGCTTCGAGGTTCTCTTCAATTGGTGCAAAGTAAGGCGTCGGTAAGAGCGTGCGCCTACCTTCAGCGCACAACACCAGGAGACACAGCGATGAGCACCGAGCTGAACACCTACGCTCCCCCAGCCGCCTTGACCCGATCCGCGCATGTCGCCGGCCCCGCGGCTTACGACAAGCTGGTCGCCGAGGCCGAGCGCGATTACGACGCTTACTGGTCGCGCCTGGCGCGCGAGTTCGTGACCTGGAAGAAGCCGTTCACCAGAGGCCTCGACGACAGCAACGCGCCGTTCTTCAAGTGGTTCGAAGACGGCACGTTGAACGTCTCCTACAACTGCCTCGACCGCAACGTCGAAAAGGGTCTGGGCGAGAAGACGGCGATCATCTTCGAGGCCGACGACGGCGCGGTGAACAAGGTCTCGTACCAGGCGCTGCTGTCGATGGTCTGCCGCTTCGCCAACGTGCTCAAGGCGCGCGGCGTCAAGAAGGGCGACCGTGTGCTGATCTACATGTCGATGAGCGTCGAGGGCGTGGCGGCGATGCAAGCCTGCGCGCGCATCGGCGCCATCCACTCGGTGGTCTTCGGCGGCTTCTCGGCGCAGTCGGTGCGCGACCGCGTGCAGGATGCCGGCGCGGTGATGGTCATCACCGCCGACGAGCAACTGCGCGGCGGCAAGCAACTGCCGCTGAAGGCGATCGTCGATGAAGCGATTGCGCTCGGCGGCTGCGAATCGATCGAGAACGTGATCGTTTACAAGCGCACCGGCGGCACCATTGCCTGGCATCCGGCGCGCGACCGCTGGCTACACGAAGAGATGGCCGGCCAGCCGACGACCTGCGAGCCCGAGTGGGTCAGCGCCGAGCACCCGCTGTTCCTGCTCTACACCTCTGGCTCGACCGGCAAGCCCAAGGGCGTGCAGCACAGCAGCGGCGGCTACCTGCTGCATGCGGCGCTGACGACGAAGTGGACCTTCGACCTGAAGGACGACGATGTCTTCTGGTGCACGGCCGACATCGGCTGGGTCACCGGCCACACCTACATCACCTACGGCCCGCTGGCCCTGGGCGGCACCGAGATCGTCTTCGAAGGCGTGCCGACGTTTCCCGACGCAGCGCGCTTCTGGAAGACGATCGAGAAGCACAAGTGCACCGTGTTCTACACCGCGCCGACGGCGATCCGCTCGCTGATCAAGGCCGCGGAAACCAACGATGCGGTGCATCCGAAGCACAGCGATTTGTCGAGCCTGCGCATCCTCGGCTCGGTCGGCGAGCCGATCAACCCGGCCGCCTGGGAGTGGTACCACAAGCATGTCGGCGGCAGCCGCTGCCCGATCGTCGATACCTGGTGGCAAACCGAAACCGGCGGTCACATGATCACGCCACTGCCCGGGGCGACAACGCTGGTGCCAGGCTCCTGCACCTTGCCGTTCCCGGGCATCCAGGCCGCCATCGTTGATGAGTTCGGCAAGGACGTGCCCAACGGTGAAAGCGGCATCCTGGTCGTCAAGAAACCCTGGCCGAGCATGATTCGCACGATCTGGAACGACGCAGAGCGATACAAGGCCAGCTACTACCCGCCGGAGCTCAAGGGCTACTACCTCGCGGGCGACAGCGCCGCTCGCGACGCCCGTACCGGCAACTTCACGATCGGTGGACGCATCGACGACGTGTTGAATGTGTCCGGCCATCGCATGGGCACGATGGAAATCGAATCTGCGCTGGTGGCACACACTGCGCTTGTCGCTGAGGCGGCGGTCGTCGGCCGCCCCGACGAAACGACGGGCGAAGCGATCTGCGCCTTCGTCGTCTTGAAGCGCTCGCGCCCGACCGGCGACGAGGCCAAGAAAATTGCCACCGAACTGCGCAACTGGGTTGCGAAAGAGATCGGCCCGATCGCCAAGCCGAAAGACATCCGTTTCGGCGACAACCTGCCGAAGACGCGCAGCGGCAAGATCATGCGGCGTTTGTTGCGATCGATTGCCAAGGGCGAGGCGATCACGCAGGACACATCCACACTCGAGAACCCGGCTATCTTGGAGCAGTTGGCGCAGAGCCTTTGAGCGGCGTAGCATCACCTTTTCCGCTCTCTCCAGGAGACGCCATGAAGGCTTCGACTTTTGCCATCGCGCTGGCCACGGTGCTCGTGGCCGGTGCAGCCCACGCCGCCGGCAGCGTGCAGGACAGCTTCGTCAAGCCGGAAAATTTCGCCGACATCCGCGACCGCACGTACTCGCGCGAGCAGAACCTCAAAGCGCTCGAGCAGGTGATCACCAGCGCCGCGCAGCCCTACGTGGCCGACGGCCAGACGCTGAAGATCGAGGTTCTGGATGTCGATCTGGCTGGTGAGGTGCGTCCCGGCGCACGAGCGTACGACGTTCGCGTGCTGCGTGGCCGCGCCGACTGGCCGCGCATCACGCTGCGCTGGAGC
>JANMHY010000537.1:0-2023 GCA_031375525.1 Burkholderiales bacterium | reverse complement strand
GCTGCGTTCGGCGTGCGCACCAGCGCGCTGGCGGGCCTGCACCTGCACTTCTTCGTGCAGGCGCTGCGTCTTGCGGAGGTGGGCGACATCGGCGTTTTCATCACCGCCGCGGAGTGGCTCGACGTCAACTATGGCTCGGCGCTGCGCCAGCTGTTGACCGAACGCCTCGGCGGCATCGAGTTGCGCGTGCTTGAGCCCACCGCCGAAGCGTTCCCTGGTACAGCCACCACGGCCGCGATCACGGGTTTTCGCGTCGGTGCGGTGGCCGAGCCGATGCGCGTGCTGCTCATCCAGCGGGCGGCCGAACTCGACAACGCGCAAGCCGGCGTCGACATCGCCCGCGACACCCTGCGCGCGCACGCCCGGTGGTCGGTGCTGGTTCGGCATCAACGTCCCAAGCCCGCCGGTTCGATCGAGCTCGGCGAGTTGTTCCGCGTGCACCGCGGTCAGGTGACCGGCGCCAACGGGGTTTGGGTCGCGGCGAACGGTTCGCCGCCGCTGCCCGAGCGATTCAAGCTGGCATCGGTGACTCGCGCGCGCGAGCTCATCAACGCCGGCGAACGGCTGTCGAGCAGCGACGGCTTGCGCTGCGTGATCGAACTGCCGGCGGAGCTCGACGCCGTGCCGATCGATGAGCGCAAGGCAGTGCAGCGGTTTCTCGCCTGGGCGCGCTCGCGCGGCGCCCATGAGGGCTATGTCGCGCGGCACCGGCGAGCCTGGTGGTCGGTCGGCCTGCGCGAGCCGGCGCCCATCCTGTGCACCTACATGGGCCGGCGTCCGCCGCAGTTCACGCTCAATGCCTGCGCTGCGCGGCACATCAACATCGCCCACGGCCTCTACCCCCGCGCGCCACTGGCGCCGATGCAACTGAGCCGCGTCGCGCGCTGGCTGAACCAACACGTCGATGTGAGCGACGGCCGCACGTATGCCGGCGGGCTGACCAAGTTCGAGCCGAAAGAACTCGAACGCCTGCGGCTGCCGGCCTTGGAGAGTCTCCCGGCATGAGGGTCTGGCCAGTCCGCTGGACGCGCGAACAACTCGCGGCCGACTCAGATCGTTCGGCGGCGCTCTTTTCGCCAGCAGCGCCTGGCTGTCACCACGACATGGACGACGCACTACAGTCAAGCCACCGAGAAGTTCGAGCGACTGCTCACGCAACTGCAGCCGGCGACGCCTGCGCTGATCTCGGAGCAGGCCCTCGCCGAGGTCTTCAACCACGGCCTGGGCGAAGCCCTGCGCTGCCTCGCCGGGCCGCCGCTCACGATCTGTCGCGTCTGGGCGCGTTCATCGAGTCGACGCGCTGAATGAACGCTGATCAGGCGGCTCGACATTTGCGGCGCGCCAACGACGTGGCGCGTGAAACCGCTGCACAAGGCCACCACCCCTTCGGCGCGATCCTCGTCGATGCCGATGGCCAGACCGTGCTGCTCGAACAAGGCAACGTCAGCACCGTCGAACACGCCGAGTCGCTGCTCGCGCGCACGGCAGCAGCGCGCTTCACGCCCGAGCGGCTGTGGGCCTGCACGCTGGTCACCACCGTCGAGCCGTGCGCGATGTGCGGCGGCACGCAGTACTGGGCGCACATCGGCCGCCTGGTCTACGGCATGAGCGAGCGGCGCTTGCTCGACCTCACCGGCAATCACGGCGAGAACCCGACGCTCGACCTGCCGTGCCGTGACGTGTTCGCGCGCGGCCAGAAGGCGATCGCGGTGATCGGCCCGCTCGCTGAAGTCGAAGACGAGATCGCAGCGTTGCACCGCGATTTCTGGCGGCCGTCTTGATGGCCGCCGCGCTCGCTTGGCTCGGGGCGGCCCGGCGCTTGCCGCGGTGACCTGGCACGGCCACCTCGCGCTGCGCTATCGGCGCGACGGCGCACGCACCCTGGCCCACGACGCGCACGACGGCCCGCTGCGCGTGTTGAAGGCGCTCTACCCCGAAGGCGACGGCATCTGCCACCACGTGCTGGTGCACCCGCCCGGCGGCATTGCCGGCGGCGATCATCTCGAGATTGATGTGAATGTCG
>JANMHY010000451.1:0-3987 GCA_031375525.1 Burkholderiales bacterium | reverse complement strand
CGTGGCCGAAGCCAGCTTCGATGCCTGGACCAAGTACTACCGCAGCGACGAGAACACGGCCAACGCCACGGTGAGCTACTACGCCAAGGGCTCGCTGGTGGCGCTGGCGCTCGACCTGACTTTGCGCAAGGAAGGCCAGGCCACACTCGACGACGTGATGCGCCGGCTGTGGCAGAAGAGCCGCGGCGGGCCGATCGGCGAGGGCGACATCGCCGCTGCGTTGAAGCGCATCGGCGGCCGCTCGTATGCCAAGGAGATCGCGGCCTGGGTGCATGGCACCGCTGAGCTGCCGCTGGCGGCGCTGCTCGACGCGGCCGGTGTGGTGCTGACGGCCGAGAAGGCCGGCTACACGGCGGCGCTCGGCCTGCGCCTGGCGGAAGGGGCGAATGGTGTGCAGGTCAAGCAGGTGCTGTCGGCAAGCGTGGCCATGCGCGCCGGCGTGTCGGCCGGCGACGAGTTGCTGGCCGTCGATGGCTGGCGCCTGCGCCGCCTAGACGAAGCGCAGCAGTGGCTCGAGCCGGGCCGCGACTTCGAGTTGCTGCTGGTGCGCGATCAGCGCCTGCTGCGCGTCACGCTGCAACCGGGCAACGCGGCGTCGGCAACGCAAACGGCGCTCGGCTTGTCGAGCCAAGCTGCCGCGCGCGTGCTGGCGTTGCGCAAGGCCTGGATCGGCGCTTGATGTTTCGCGTGGCGCGACGCACGCGCTGGGCAGCGCTGTTCGCTGTCGTGCTGCTGCTGCACGGCCTGGCTGCCTCTTGGCTCGACGACAACCTGGTCGGCTGGGGCGCCGGCCAGCAGCCGATGCCGCAGCGCATGGAGGTGGCCTTCGTGCGCACGCTCGAACCGGCCGCACCGGCACCGGTGGTGGTTGCGGCGCCGGCACCGGCAGCACCTGCTGCGCCAAGGCCGCGGCGCGTGCGTGCGCCGGCGCGTGCAGCGTCGGCGGCCTCAGCAGCATCAGCGCCCGAAGACATCAAGCCCGCGCCCGTGGCCATGGTGGAGGAGGTGCTGCCTGTGGCGGCCGTTGCGACGCCGCCGCCCGAGCCCGCAGCCAGCGAGCCGGTGCCGTCACCGGCGGCGGTGGCCGCGCCGTCGGCGCCGAGCGCCTCGGCTGCCGAGGCGTCGTTCGAATGGCCGCCCTCGACGCGCCTGACCTACAAGCTGGTCGGCAACTACCGCGGCGAGATCCACGGCAGCGCGCGCGTGCAATGGGTCCGCGTCGGCCCGCGCTACCAGGTGCACATGGACGTGTCGGTCGGGCCGTCGTTCGCGCCGCTGATGTCACGCAACATGACCAGTGACGGCGAACTCGGCGAGGCTGGACTGGTACCGCGTCGCTACGACGAAGCGACCAAGCTGCCGTTCCAGTCGCCGCGCCGCGTGGCCGTGCAGTTCACGCCCGAGACGGTGACGCTGGCCAACGGCAGCACGCGCGAGGCGATGGCCGGCGTGCAGGACACCGCCAGCCAGTTCGTGCAGATGACCTGGCTGTTCACGACGCAGCCGGAGTTACTGCGCGTGGGCAACAGCATCAGCCTGCCGCTGGCGCTGCCGCGGCGCATGGACCGCTGGACGTACGACGTGCTCGCCGAGCAGCGCCTGGCCACGCCCGTCGGCGAGCTCGACACCTTCCACCTGAAGCCGCGCCGCGCCGACGACCGGCCGCGCGGCGAGCTGAGCGCCGAGGTCTGGTTCGCGCCGTCGCTGCAATACCTGCCGGTGCGCATCCGCATCCAGCAGGATGCAGAAACGTACATCGATCTGATGATGGACGCGGCGCCGTTGCAGGCTGCGCCGGAAGGCGGATTTCGCTGAACGGCCACGTGTCGTCAGCGCGACGAGCCGCCGCCCATGAAGCGGGTGACGAACTCTTCCGACACCGCGGCGCCGCCGAAGCTGCGCAGCGTCTGCGTGGCCTGCGCCAGCAGCGGCATCAACTCGGTCATCGTCTTGGTGCGCTCGATGCGCACGGCCAGGCTGTCGGCCGCCGGCCCGAGCTTGTCGTTGAGAAAACGCACGGTGTCGCGCTTGATGGATTCGATCGACGCGTTGGCCGGCGCTGCGGCGGCAGACGACAACGGCATGCGACCGGAGTCGGGGCCGGGCCGCGGCACGTCAACGGTGGTGATCGGCGGGCGCTCGGCGAGGATCGCGAAGACGTCGATGAATCCTTCGGCCAGCAGGGTCGCAAGCGTTGTCGCCGGCTCGACCGGAATCAGCTTGGCAAGGTCGGCTTCGGTGCGATGGCCATCGACCAGGATCAGCGCACCGCGCAACCGCGGCGGCAGGCGATGAGCCCGAGTTTCGATTTCGGCCTGGCCCTTGGCCGTCTTTCTGTAGATGGTGCTCATCGATTGTTTGCGAAGGTCCGAGGCCGCCGGTGGGTGGTCTTCATCAGGGCCCCTCGCGCGGATGGCGCGAGGCGCGGACGCGTACTGTAGGTGCAGCACGCCGAGCCGTATAGTTTGCTCCTTTCCCGGTCGTGGCGGCAACGCGCGATACTGACCCATGAACCCCCAAACCATCGTTATCACCCGCCACGACGGCGCTGACGGCGCGCTCGCCAGCGTGCTCATCACGCTCAACCGGCCCAAGCAACTCAACGCGCTCAACGACCAGTTGATGGACGAGCTGGGCCAGGCGATGAGCGCCGCCGATGCCGACCCCGGCGTCGGCTGCATCGTCATCACCGGCAGCGAGAAGGCCTTTGCAGCCGGCGCCGACATCGGCGCGATGGCGACCTACAGCTACATGGACGTCTACCTCGGCAACTACATCACGCGCAACTGGGAACAGATGCGCCAGGTGAGAAAGCCGGTGATCGCCGCGGTGGCCGGCTTCGCGCTCGGCGGCGGCTGCGAGCTGGCGATGATGTGCGACTTCATCATCGCCGCCGACACCGCGAAGTTCGGTCAGCCGGAAATCAAGCTCGGCATCATCCCCGGCGCCGGCGGCACGCAGCGCCTGCCGCGCGCGGTCGGCAAGGCCAAGGCGATGGACATGGTGTTGACGGCGCGCATGATGGACGCAGCCGAGGCCGAGCGCGCCGGCCTCGTCTGCCGCGTCGTCGCCGCCGACAAGCTGTTGGACGAAGCGCTGGCCGCCGCGGCAACGATTTGCGGCCTGGGCCTGCCGGCCGTGATGCTGGCCAAGCAGTGCGTCAACCGCGCCTTCGAGTCAGGCCTGGCCGACGGCGTGGCGCATGAGCGTCAGGTCTTTCACTCGCTGTTCGCCACCGACGATCAGAAAGAGGGCATGGCGGCTTTCGTCGCCAAAAGAAAACCTGCCTTCAAGCATCGGTAGGCCAGCGCCGGGCCGTCCCAAGCGGCCTGCGCTCCCCTCGGGGGACGCGAGCGCAGCGAGCTAGGGGCTGTCAGGTCCTAGGGTTTCTTCAACAGGACCTTTTTCACCCAGCCGTCACCCTTGGGCGAGGTGACCTTGGCAAAGCCGTTCTTCTCTTCGCCCAGGTAGAGCACCTCGTCGGTCTTGGCCAGGCTCATCAGCTCGCCGGAACCGTCGGCCGGGCTTCTGAGCACCTTGGCGCCGGCGATCTTGGCCACCATCACGTCACCGGCGTTGGCCGCGTTGGCGATCACGCTGCCGGCGGCGTTGGCTTGCGAGGCCACGCCGGCCTTGGCCTGGATCAGGCTCGCGTTGTTGCGCACCGCACGGACGATGTTGTTCCAGTTGTCGAGGAACGACGCGGTGATGACCTTGCCCTCGTTGGTGTTGGTGTAGGCGCCGAAGGCCGCGCCGCCGCCGCCGCCGAACACCGTGCCGCCCAGGCCCCAGTCGGTCTGCTTGGCGCTGCCTTCGGCCGCGGCCACTTGGATGCCCGAGCGTGTGTCGGCCAGCAGCATGCTGGTCTGGGCTTCCTTGAACTTCAGGCCACCGGCAACGGCGCCCACCACCGCGCCCGCGCCGCCGAAGCGGCCGAGCAGACCGCCGACCGCGCCGCCCATGCCGCCGGCGTTGTTCTCGCTGAAG
>JANMHY010000997.1:0-1880 GCA_031375525.1 Burkholderiales bacterium | reverse complement strand
TGCTCATCGGCGACGTCACGTGCGGCAAGCCGGTGGGCTTTTTGCCGCGCGACGGCGGCTGCGGCACGACCTACAGCATCGTCAACTTCGAAGGCGTCAACGCGCGCAGCGAAGGCCGCTACTTCAACGGCTTGACGCCGACCTGCGCGGTGGCCGAGGATTTCTCGCAGCCGATCGGCGACACCGGCGCGGGCGACGGCATAGGTGACCCGCTGCTGGTGGCCGCGGCCTTTCACGCCGACAACAACAGCTGCCCGGTGGCTTTGACGCGCGAGTCGCCGAGCGCACGTTCTTCGAATCCGGCCCGCGCCCGCTACAGCGGCGCCGACGGCGGCGAGCGCTCGAGCATGAGCGCGCGCTGAAAGATTTGGGCTCCACCAACGACCGCTGAACGGCGGTGCCATGATGCTGCGCACAAGGAGCAGTCATGGTGGAAGTCGATCTGTTCGTCATCGGCGGCGGCTCGGGCGGCGTGCGTGCCGCGCGCGTGGCCGCACAACATGGCGCGCGTGTGGCGCTGGCCGAGGCCGACCGGCTCGGCGGCACCTGCGTCATCCGCGGCTGCGTGCCGAAGAAGTTGATGGTGCTGGCCTCGCGCCATGCGCAAGGCTTCGACGATGCAGCGGCCTTCGGCTGGTCGCTGCCCGCCACGCCCCGCTTCGACTGGGCGCTGTTGCGCCAGCGCGTGCAGGCCGAGGTGACGCGGCTCGAAGGCGTGTACGGCGCACTGCTCGACCAGTCGGGCGTCGCGGTGCACGCCGAGCGTGCGATGCTCGACGATGCGCACACCGTGCGTCTTGCCGGCGGACAACACGTGCGCGCGAAGCAGATCCTGATCGCCACCGGCGCTGCGCCGCTGATGCCGCAAGACATCCCCGGCGCCGACCTGGCGTCGAGCTCGAACGAGCTGTTCCACTGGCGGGAGCAGCCGCGCCGCGTCGTCGTCCAGGGCGGCGGCTACATCGCGCTCGAGTTCGCGTGTTTGCTGCGCCGCCTCGGCAGCGAAGTCACCGTCGTGCTGCGTGGCGAGCAGGTGCTGCGCGGTTTCGACGACGAGGTGCGCAGCCACCTGCAGTCGCAGCTCGCGGCGCAAGGCCTCGTCTTCATGACCAGCGCGGCGCTCGCCGGCATCGAGCGCGACGCTGGCGCGCTGCGTGTGAGCTTGGACGACGGCGCCAGCGTGCCGGCCGATGCAGTGCTGCGCGCGCTCGGCCGCCGGCCGCTGACGCAAGGGCTCGGCTTTGAGGCGGCCGGCGTGGCGCTCGACGCTTCGGGTGCAGTCGTGGTCGATCTCGACGGCCGCAGCGCGGTGCCGCACATCCATGCCGTCGGCGATGTGACCGACCGGGTGCAGCTCACACCGGCCGCGATCCGTGAAGGCCAGGCGTTCGCCGACCGCGTCTTCGGCGGCGTGCCGGCCGTGCGCTTGCCGCACCTCGGCCCCGACGGCCTCGTGCCGTCCGCCGTGTTCGCGACGCCCGAGGTCGGCAGCGTCGGCCTGACCGAAGGGCAGGCGCTCGCACGCCACGCCGACATCGACATCTACAGCTCGACCTTTCGCCCGATGAAGGCCACGATCACCGGCAGCGCCGAGCGCGCGCTGATGAAGCTTGTCGTGCACCGCGGCAGCGGGCGTGTGCTCGGATGTCATCTCGTTGGCGCGGAGGCGGCAGAGATGATTCAACTCGTCGGCATCGCACTCACGCTCGGCGCCACCAAAGCGGACCTCGACGCGACGCTGGCGGTCCACCCCACAGCGGCTGAAGAACTCGTGACGATGCGCGTACCAACGCGCCGCCACGGCACTACATGAAGAGGTGCTCGCCCGCGTTCTCTCCGCCGAGCACGACGTAGTTGACCTTCTTCAGGTCCATCAACTG
>JANMHY010000365.1:0-4638 GCA_031375525.1 Burkholderiales bacterium | reverse complement strand
GAAACGTTGGCCGTCGGCCGGCGCTTGTCGATGATCGCCAGGTCGCAACCGAGCTGCTTGGCCAGTGCACGGGCGCGGACGACGCCGCCGACATCGGGCGACACGACCACCAGGTCCTTGTAGTTCTTGCTCTTCAGGTCGGCCAGCAGCACCGGGCTGGCGTAGATGTTGTCCACCGGGATGTCGAAAAAGCCCTGGATCTGATCGGCGTGAAGGTCCATCGTCAGCACGCGTTCCACGCCCACGGTCTCCAGCAGGTTGGCCACCACCTTGGCGCTGATCGGCACCCGCGTGCTGCGCGGGCGGCGGTCTTGCCTGGCGTAGCCGAAGTACGGGATCACGGCGGTGATGCGGCGCGCGCTGGCGCGCTTCAACGCATCGATCATGATCAGCAGCTCCATCAGGTGTTCATTCGTCGGCGCGCAGGTGGACTGAACGACGAAGACATCGCGCGCGCGCACGTTCTGATAAATCTCGATGTCGGCTTCACCGTCCGAAAAGTGGCCGACCTTGGCGCGGCCCAGCTCGACGCCCAGGCTCGACGAAATCTCCTGCGCGAGCTCTCGATTGGCGTTGCCGGTGAAGAGGACGGTGTTGAACAGCACGGCCTGGGCTCGGAAGAGTGGAAAAGCGCGTCAGAAGATTTGGCAGGGGAGGAAGGACTCGAACCCTCGCATGTCGGAATCAAAATCCGATGCCTTGACCAACTTGGCGACTCCCCTACACAGGACCGAGGCTTTCACCTCGACCCTCAAAACCGTTTCAGCCGGCCCAGTCCAACAAGGGATGCTGCGCCAAGCTGCGGCACATCCGGCCCACCCAGCCCGCAGGAATTGCGTTCTCCTGCGGCCATGTCACCAAGGGTTGGTCGTCCATGCCGTTCCGCGCAAACACCGCGCTGCCCGATCCGCTCATTCGGCTGTTGCCGAACTTGCTTTGCAGCCACTCGGCGGCCTGGGCCACTTCGGGGCAGCGGTCTTCGGCGGGCGGTTGAAGGTCGTTTCGACCCCAACTGGTGCGCCAAAACCCCGGTTGCGTTGCCTCTGCGAGAAAGCCGACGAGTATAGCCGAGGGTGTATCGCGGACCAATGCGGGGTGCGCGAAAACGTCAGCCGTGGCCAAGCCCGCGGCCGGTTTGATGACGGCCAGCCACTGCCGCGGAACGTCGATCGGCGTCAGGCGCTCGCCGATGCCTTCGACAAACGCGTTGCGGCCGCCAATGAAGAACGGCACGTCGGCGCCGATCCGCTGCGCCAGCGGCAGCAAGCGCTCGCGCGGCCAGCGCAGGCCCCAGAGGCGGTTCAGCGCCAGCAACGTGCTCGCGGCGTCCGAGCTGCCGCCGCCCAGGCCGGCGGCCCAGGGCACTTGCTTGTCGATCGAGATGTCGGCGCCTTGCGTGCAGCCGCTCTCGGCCTGCAACAGCCGCGCGGCTTTGAGCGTCAGGTCGTCGGCGGGCAGGGTGGCGCCGAGGTCGTGGCGATTCAAACGTCCATCCGCGCGCCGCTCGAAGTGCAACTTGTCGGCCCAATCGATCAGCACGAAGACCGATTGCAGCAGGTGGTAGCCGTCGGCGCGGCGACCAACGACATGCAGGAACCAGTTGACCTTGGCGGGCGCCGGCACGTCGTACAAGGCCTTCATGTGAGCCCCTCGTGCGACGGGTACGTCGCACGATCCCCCGAGGGGATGCGGGCCGGCTTGGGAGCGGCCCGGCGCTCGGCCCGCAAGTTCACGCGGGCTTCTCCAGCTTTGCCCGCACGCTGACGGCAGGCGTGCTGTCACGCGTGGCTTGCAGCAGCCCTTGCGCAAACCCGGCCAGTCCGATGCGCCAGCCGAGTTGCTCGAAGCCGTCGTCGCGCTTCACATTCGGCGCACCGGCCCACGGCCGGCCGCGCAGCCAGTCGATCAGCGCCACCAGC
Organism: Burkholderiales bacterium; assembly: GCA_031375525.1. GTDB lineage: Bacteria > Pseudomonadota > Gammaproteobacteria > Burkholderiales > Burkholderiaceae_C > CADEEN01. The sequence goes on along the minus strand of JANMHY010000365.1, from coordinate 2,719 downwards.
GGCAACGGCTCGCCGAAGAGGTCTTGCGCCATCGCGTCGAGCGTGTCGTAAGCGCGCGTGCCTTGCGCATCGGCGAGTTCCGCGCGGCCCGGCTGCCAGCGCACCTCGGCCAACGTCGCGCCGAGCGGGCCGGTCAGGCGCAGCGTGCCGCGGTCGGTGTTGCCGCGCAGGTCGAAGTCGGCGCTGAAGCTGCGCGACGGCGTTTGTGCAGAAGCATCGACGCGAACCGCCAAGCGGCCGGAGAGTTCGGGTGGCGGCTCCTGCGTCCGCAGCGTGGCGCATCCGCCGAGAGCCGCCAACGCGACAAGCGCGCCCCGGCGCTTCACAACTTCACTTGCAACCGCGCCAGCGTTTCGCGCAGCACCTCGTTGTCGGCGTCGCGGGTGCGGCCTTCGCGCCAGACGCGCTTGGCTTCGTCGCGCTGGCCGGCAGCCCACAGCACTTCGCCCAGGTGTGCCGCGATCTCGGTGTCGGGCCGCGACGCATACGCGCGTTTCAAGTGCAGCAGCGCCTGCGGGTTGTTGCCCAGGCGAAACTCGACCCAGCCCAGGCTGTCGGCGATAAACGGGTCGTTGGGCGCGAGCTCGACCGCCTTGGCGATCAGGTCGCGCGCTTCGGGCAAGCGCTGGTTGCGCTCGGCCAGCGAGTAGCCGAGCGCGTTGTAGGCGTGGTGGTGGTCGGGCTTTAACTCGATCACGCGGCGCAGCACGCGCTCCATCTCGTCCATGCGCGAGATCTTCTCGGCCATCATGGCCTGCTCGTAGAGCAGGTCGATGTCGCTCGGAAAGCGGTCGTTGGCGCTGACGAGCACCGCATGCGCGTCGGGCCAGCGCTTGATCTCGCGCAGCACCTGGCTCTCGGCGATCAGCTTGGCGCGCGCGTCCTCGGGCTTGCGCTCGGGCACCTGTTGCACCAGCGCGCGCGCCTCCTTGATCTTGCCTTGCTTGGCCAGCAGCGTCGCGCGGCGGGTCTGCACTTCGAGCGCGCGCTGCGGGTCGTCGATCTTGTCGAGCCAGCCTGCGGCCGCCTTGCCGTCGCCGCGCAACTCCGCCGCCTGGGCGAGCATCAACCAGGCCTGCGTGCGCCCGCCTTCGGCGAAAGTGTCCTGCTCTTCGTCGTCGTCGCTGGCCGCGGCGGCCTGCTCGGGCTGCGCCGCCGCCGCTTGTAGATAGCGCTGCAGCGACGCCTCGGCGTCCTTCGGCTGGCGCAGTTCGAGTTGCAGCGCGCCCTGCGTCAACCAGTAGCCGGCTTGCCCCGGCTGATCGCGCGTCAGCACGCGCATCTGCGACTCCGCTTCGACCAGGCGCTGCACCGCACTCAGCACGCGCACGTAACCCAGGCGCACATTGGCTTCAGCCTTGGGCTGCGCCAGGTAGGTGGTGACGATCTTTTCAGCGGCGGGCTGGCTGGCCATCAGCTCCAGCGCCAGGAACACCGGGCCGGCGGCCGCCGGGTCGTCGGCCTGCGCGCGCTCAGTCAGGGCGAGTGCGCGCTGCGTGTCGCCGGCCTGTGCCCACAGCCGCGCGCTGGCCACACGCGCGGCGTTGCGTGTGGCCGGCGCATCGAGGTAAGGCTTCAACACCTCGTCCATCTGCTTGGCCAGCGCGGTCTTGTCGGCAAGGCGCTGCGTCATTCGCGGCAGGCCGGCGATGGCGCTGTTGCGCTCGGCTTCAGGCGTGCGCGCCAGCAGCAGCCGCATCGGCTCGGCGAGTTCGCCGCCGCGGTTCAGCACGGCCAGGATCTGGAACTCGAAGCGCAGGGCTTCGAGCGAATCGGGCAGGGCCTGGCGCCAGGCGCGGGCCGAGACCAGCGCCTGATCGCCCGACCGCGCCTGCAGCGCCACTTCGACGCTGCGGCGGAACAGCGCCTCGTCGCGCGTGCGCCGCGCCACGTCGAGAAACTTGGCCTGCGCCGCGGCTGGATCGCCGTTGCGCAGATCGAGTTCGCCGAGCAGCAACTGGTAGAACAGCGGCGCATCGAGCGCCGACGCCGACGACTCCGTCGTCTGCGCCGAAGCGCCAGCGGCAGCCAGCAGCGCGGCGGCAAACGCGAGGGACAAGCGTGTCTTCATGGTTCGATCCATTTTAGGCATTGGCTTGGACGCGGGCGCAGAGCCAACGTTCACGCAGCAGGGCTTCTATGATTTGTTCATGCCCGAGCTGCCCGAAGTTGAAACCACCCGTCGCAGCTTTGCCGGCCGCATCGACCGTGCCACCGTGGTCTCAGCCCGGCTCGGCGCCGCGTTGCGCTGGCCGCTGGGCTGCACGACCGAGTCGCTCGTCGGCTGCACGGTGGGCCAAACCGAGCGCCGCGGCAAGTACCTCTGGTTGCCGCTGTCACGCGGTGCGGCGCCGGCCGGCGGGCTGCTGATGCATCTCGGCATGTCGGGCTCGTTGGCGTTCCGCGAGTCGGTCGTGCCGCCGGCCAAGCATGACCACTTCGACCTTGTCACCACCCGCGGCCTGTTGCGCCTGACCGACCCGCGGCGCTTCGGCGCCGTGATCTGGTCGCCGGCAATCGACCAGCCGCCGGCGGCACCGTTGCTGGCCAAACTCGGTGCCGAGCCCTTTGACGATGCGCTGACCGACAAGGCCTTTCACGCCGCGCTGCAACGCCGCACAGGGCCGGTCAAAGCCGCGCTGCTCGGCGGCAGCATCATCGTCGGCGCCGGCAACATCTACGCCTGCGAGGCGCTGTTTGCTGCCGGCATCGATCCGCG
>JANMHY010000343.1:0-3500 GCA_031375525.1 Burkholderiales bacterium | reverse complement strand
TAGTGACCCTGTCATCGCACCGGCGCTGGCGGCCGCAAAGGCGGTGGCGAGCATCTTGCCTTCGAGGCCGAGGTCGATCACGCCGGCGCGTTCGCTCAAGGTGCCGGCGAGCGCGCACAGGATCAGCGGCGTGGCCATGCGTCAGCCACCGCGGCGACCAAGTCGTGATGGGCATGGCGATCACGATGACCGCTGCGGGCCTGACCGTCGTGCTCGGCATCGCCTGGTTCAAGCAGGGCGGGCAGACGCTGCCGATCCCCGACGCGGTGCGCCTCGAGCCGTGGTTCGCCGGTGCGGGCGCGGTCGTCGCCAAGCTGCCGCTGATCGGCCCCGTGCTCGCAGGCCTGTTCGGCCATGCGTCGCTGGTCTATCTCGCCTTCGTGCTTGTCTTCGCCGTCTGGTGGCTGCTCTACCGCACACGCCTGGGCCTGCGCCTGCGTGCTGCCGGCGAGAACCCGGCGATGGTCGATGCCGCCGGCGTCTCCGTGATCGGCCTGCGTTATCTCGCCCTGGCCGGCAACGGCGTGCTCAGCGCACTCGCCGGCTGCTACCTCGTGCTGGCGCTGAACCCGCAGTTCATTCCCAACATGACCGCCGGCCGCGGCTACATGGCATTGGCGGCGATGATCTTCGGCAAGTGGCATCCCGTCGGCGCGATGATGGCCTGCGTGCTGTTCGGTTTTCTCGACGCGTTGTCGATCCGCTTGCAAGGTGCCACCATTGGCGGCATGTCGGTACCGGTGCAGGCGATCCAGGCGCTGCCGTATGTGATGACGGTGGTGTTGCTGGCGGGATTCATCGGGCGGGCGTATGCGCCGAAAGCGTTGGGTGTGCCGTACGTGAAGGAGCGCTGATGGATTCGCTGGAGGCCCTGCTGGCGGCAGCACGCGCGGTGCGCGAGAAGGCTCACGCGCCGTACTCGGAATTCAAGGTCGGCGCCGCGCTGCTCGACGAGAAAGGGCGCATTCATTGCGGCTGCAATGTTGAAAACTCAGCCTATCCGCAAGGCCTGTGCGCCGAGGCAGGAGCGATCGCAGCGATGGTCGCGGCCGGTGGCAGGCGCATCGTGGCGGCGGTCGTCGTCGGCGAGGGGGCACAACCCTGCACCCCTTGCGGCGGCTGCCGACAGAAGCTGCGCGAGTTCGCACGTGACGACATGCCGGTGATCGCTGCCGACATGCACCAGGTGCGCGGCCGCTTCACGCTTGGCGAGTTGCTGCCGCACAGTTTCGGGCCGGAGCATCTGAAGTGAACGCTGCGCCCCTATCTCCATCCTCGCGCGGCGCGGCAGGCGGCACCCGGCTTGGGCTCATGCTGGAGTACCAGAAATCGCCCAATCCGGGCACCGCCTACCGCGCTGCCAACGTTTTCCCGGCGCCACTAGGAACACGCCTGCCGCCCTCGGGCCACGCGCAAGCAGACGCATGGTGGCGCAACTGAAATGACCTTGGCCGACGACATCCAACGCAGCGCAGCAACGATTCGCACTCGCGCTCCGCAACGCACACCGCGTCTGGGCATCGTGCTCGGCTCCGGCTGGCAGGCCGTGGTGGCGCATCTCGATGAGCCCAGCGTCATCGCCTACAGCGATCTGCCGGCATTTCCGAAAGTCGGCGTCACCGGTCATGCCGGGCAGTTAGTTCTCGGCCGGCTCGGCGGCGCGGAGGTGGCCGTGCTCGCCGGGCGCGAGCACACTTATGAAGACGGCCGTGCCGATGCGATGAAAGGGGCGCTGCGCACGCTCGCGGCGTTGAACGTGCCGACGCTCGTGCTGACCAATGCCGCCGGCAGCCTGAATCCGCAGATGGGCACCGGCTCGCTGATGCTGCTCACCGATCACCTGAACCTGCCGCAGCGCACGCCGCTGCACGGCGAGCCGGGGTCATCACGCTTCGTTGACATGCGCGACGCCTACGACCCGGTGCTGCGCCGCGCGGCCCTCGACGTTGCGCTCGGCATGGGGCAGACGCTGCACGAAGGCGTTTACGCTTGGCAGCTCGGCCCGCAGTTCGAAACGCCGGCCGAGATTCGCATGTTGCGCCTGCTCGGCGCCGACGCGGTCGGCATGAGCACCGTACCCGAGACGATCATCGCGCGCCATGCCGGCATGAAGGTGCTGGCGCTGTCGATGATCACCAACCTCGCTGCCGGCCTCGATGCCGAACCGCTGAGCCACGCGCAGACGCTGGCAGCAGCACAAGCCGCGGGCGACCGCGCGGTGCGCCTGCTCGAAGCGGTGGTGCCGGCCTTGGCATGATCTTGATGTTCCCCTGGAGAATGTTTCGATGAACCCCAGACCCCTCGCCCTCGCCGCTGTTGCAGCGCTGCTCGCCGGCTGCGCGATGACGCCGGCGCAGCGTGCGCCGCTGAAGCTCACCGTGCTGCACACCAACGACCACCACGGCCGCTTCTGGCCGAACGGCGACGGCGAGTACGGGCTGGCCGCGCGCAAGACGCTGATCGACAAGGTGCGCGCCGAGGTCAAGGCCGCCGGCGGCGAGGTGCTGCTGCTCGACGGCGGCGACGTCAACACCGGCGTGCCGGAGAGCGATCTGCAGGACGCCGAGCCCGACTTCAAGGGCATGAACCTGCTCGGCTACGACGCCTCGGCGATCGGCAACCACGAGTTCGACAAACCGCTGGCCGTGCTCGACAAGCAGATCAAGTGGTCGAAGTTCCCGCTGCTCGCCGCCAACATCTACAACAAGCAAACCGGGCAGCGCCTGTTCGAGCCCTACCGCATCTTCGAGCGCGGCGGCTACAAGATCGCTGTGATGGGCTTGACGACGGACGACACGAGCAAGATGGTCGTGCAGTCGAACATCGTCAACGTCGAGTTCCGCAAACCTGCCGACGAAGCCGCCAAACTGGTGCCCGAGCTGCGCAGCCAGGCCGACATGGTGATCGCGGCCACGCACATGGGCCACTACACCGACGGCAAGAGCGGCGTCAACGCGCCGGGCGACGTCGAAATGGCGCGCGCGGTGAAGGGGCTCGATCTGATCGTCGGCGGCCACAGCCAGAACCCCGTCTGCATGGCCGCCGAGAACAAGCGCAACGACGCCTATGTGCCCGGCCAGCCGTGCGCACCGGACAAACAGAACGGCGTGTGGATCGTGCAGGCGCACGAGTGGGGCAAGTATGTCGGCCGCGCTGATTTCATCATCGGCAACGGCAAGGTCGAGTTGGAGAAGTATCAGTTGCTGCCGGTCAACCTGAAGCAGCGTGTCAGCGGCCAGCCGCCCAAGCTCTACGGCGAAGCGATTGCCGAAGACGGCCCCGTGCGCGAGTTTCTGAAACCGTTCCAGGACAACGGCGCGGCACGGCTGACCTTGCCCGTCGGGGAAACCGTCGGCGTGTTCGACGGCGACCGCAACCGCGTGCGCGCGCAGCCGACGAATCTCGGCGTGATGATCGCGCGCTCGATGATGGACCGCACCGGCGCCGACCTCGCCATCATGAACGCCGGCGGCGTGCGCGACTCGTTGCCCGAAGGCAAG
>JANMHY010000246.1:0-9931 GCA_031375525.1 Burkholderiales bacterium | reverse complement strand
CCTGCTCGCCAGCCGCACGCGCAGCGAGTACGACGGCTTCACGCCCGGTCTCGACGATGTGCTGAAGACGCGCGTCGAAGCAGCGGGTTTGAAGAGCCGCCACGCGATCGGCGCGCAGACCACGGCGACGATCGAGCTCGGCCAGACGCGCGAACACTTCGAGGATCCGACCGGCTTTGCGCCGAGCGGCGGCAACCGCGTACGACAGGCCGGCGTGCAGCTCGGCCACACACTGAACGCACAGCACGATCTGCAGTTCGGCATCGAAACACGCCGCGAGCGCTTCGGCGACAGCACCACCGCCGCACGCACGCGCAGCACCGACAGCGTGCGCGCCGCCTGGCTCGGCCGCCCGTTTGCCGGCTGGCAGACGCAGGCTGCGCTGCGCAGCGACGACAGCAGCGACTTCGGCCGCGCCACCACCGGCCTCATCGCCGCGGCCTGGCAGTGGACCCCGGCGCTCAAGTTCAGCGCGCAATGGGCCAGCGGTTTTTCGGCGCCGTCGTTCCTCGACCAACAGTTCGCCAACCCGGCGACGACGCTCAGGCCCGAGCGCTCGAAGCAAGCCGAGGTGGCGCTGCAATGGTCCGAGGGTGCGGCGCTGCTGCGCGCCGCGCTGTTCGTGCAGCGCCAGCGCGACCGGATCGCCTTCGACCCGGTGACCTTCGAGACACTGAACATCGCGCGCGCCAAGAACCGCGGCTTGGAACTGATGGCGCAGTGGCCGGTGCCGTTCGATGCCGGCGGCGTGCTTGGCGCCGACCTGACGCTGCAGGACCCGCGCGATGCCGCCACCGACCAGCCGCTGAAGCGCCGCGCCAAACAATCGCTGGCGCTGAACTACAGCACGCGCGCCGCTGGCTGGCAGCTCGTCACCGCGCTGTGCCACACCGGCAAGCGGCTCGACACCGACCCGGTGACGTTTGCCGATGCCGACAACCCGTCGCGCTCGACCTTCGACCTCAGCGCCTCGCGCTCGCTGACGCCGCAGTGGCGCGTGGCGGTGAAGCTCGACAACGCCTTCGGTGACAAGCGGCCCGAGGTGCTCGGCTACACCGCGCCGCCGCGCGCGCTGCTTGTGTCCTTGCAAGGCACGATGCGCTGAGTTCACGATGCCTCTGTCCGGCGCCCGCCTCGCAGCCCTGGCCCTCGGCTTGGCGCTGGCCACGCTGCTCGTGCTGGCGGCGGCGCTGGCGCTGGGCAGTGCGGGCTTCGACGTCGAGATGATCCGCACGCTGCGCGGGCCGCGCGTGGCCGCGGCCGCCGGCGTCGGCGCACTGCTCGCACTGTCGGGCCTGGCGATGCAGTCGCTGCTGCGCAACCCGCTGGCCGATCCGTATGTGCTCGGCACTTCGGGTGGCGCGGCGGTGGGCGCGCTGCTCGCATTGATGCTCGGCGCGGCGATGACGATCGGCGCCGCGGCCGGCGCACTCGCCGCCGGCGCGCTGCTGCTCTGGCTGGCGCGGCGCGCGCTGGCGACGACCGACGACGCGTCGCCGCGCCTCATCCTCGCCGGTGCGATGCTCGCGGCATTGTTCGGCGCCATGGCCTCGCTGTTGCTCGCGCTGACGCCCGATCAGCGCCTGCGCGGCGCGATTTTCTGGCTCGTCGGCGACCTGTCGGGCGCCGACGACGCGGGCGTGAGCCTGCTGGCTGCGATCGCGTTCACCGCGTGGTTCGTCTGGCGCGAGCGCGCGCTCGACCGCCGGCTGCTCGGCAGCGTCGCCGCGCACCTGCTCGGCGAGCCGGTCAAGCGCCTGCGCTTCGAGCTGCTGCTCGGCGCATCGCTGGCTGCCGCGCTCGCTGTGGCCAGTGCCGGCGCGATCGGTTTTGTCGGCCTCGTCGTGCCGCATGCGCTGCGCCTGGCCGGCGTGCAGCGCACGCGCGACCTGGCGCTGCTGGCGCCGCTCGGTGGTGCGTCGTTGCTGGTCGCGGCCGACTTGCTGTCGCGCACCGTCGCGTTGCCGATCGAGCTGCCGGTCGGCGCGGTGATGGCCCTTGTCGGTGCGCCGGTGTTCGTGTGGTTCCTGGCGCGGGGTGGGCGATGAGTCCGGGCCATCGTGGCGTCAACGAATTCACTCCCTCGCCCCCGCAGGGGGAGAGGGCAGGGGTGAGGGGGATGCAAGCCACGCCGCTGCTCGAAACCCGCGCCCTTACGCTCACCGCCTCCGACCGCGAACTCGTGCGCGATCTGAACTGGCAGATCGAACCCGGTCAGCGCTGGTGCGTCATCGGCCGCAACGCCGCCGGCAAGAGTTCGCTGTTGCGCTCACTGGCCGGCGTCAGCGAAGTCGGTGTCGCGCAACGCGGCGAAGTGCACTGGCAAGGCCGGCCGCAGCGCGACTGGCCGGCGATCGACGCCGCCGCGCTGCGCGCCTTCATGCCGCAGCAGGCGGTCGATCGTTTCCCGATCAGCGTCGCGCGGTTGCTCGAACTCAGCGTCGTGCGCGCGCGGCACGACGCACATGCCGTGCTTGCCGCGCTCGACCTCGATGCCCTCGCCAGTCGCCCGGTGCTCGAACTCTCAGGCGGCGAACGCCAGCGCGTCGCTTTGGCGCAATGCGCGCTGCAAGGCGCGCCGCTGCTGCTGCTCGATGAGCCGGTGGCGTTTCAGGACCCCGCGCATCAGTCGCTGGTGGCGCGTTGGCTGTCTGCGTCACTGCCGAGCGACCAGGCCCTCGTCATCTCCGCACACGACGTCAACTGGATCGCGCGCACTGCGACGCATGTGCTGGCGTTGTTGCCGGAGGGGAGATGCGAGCAGGGGGCGGCTTCGCAGCTGCTCGATGCGGCGTTGCTCGAGCGGGTCTATTGCTGCGGGTGGCGGGAGGTGGGTGGCGTCTGGATTGCCGACTGAGTCCAGCACATCGGTTTGCCGGGTTGTCTACACTTGATCGACCGCACCCAAATGCTGCACGTGCTTGACTACCCAGTCGAAAGCCTTGCCGGCAGCGCCACCTGGCTCGTATGGTGTCCAGATCGTTGATTGGGAGTACGTGCTGACCCCAGGCATCACATGCTTAAAGTCAACCACGACGCTGGTTGTCACCAGCACGCCATGGCATCGACCGTCAAGCACGAAGCGAGACAACCGGTGGGCGTGGCGATCGACAAACTGGCGATTCAGTGCAGCGAGGTTGTCCCCTGCGGAGCGAGGGTCTTGGCTGACGAAGAAGGAGTCTTCTTGTGCCAAGTCGTCCAAGTTGAACGCCACGAGCCCAGGCGCTCCAAATGCCTCAAGCTGGCTGATGCCGCTTCGCATTCGGGCCTCAACGCCTTTCTCTGAATAGACTTTCTTGCATGCGATTGGGTACGACTCGCCGGCGACGTCGATAACAAGGTCCGGTTCTGCCAAGTTGGATGTCAGCCCCAGCCGTCGTAGCACTGCCGCCAACTCGATCTCCCACAAGGCATCCTTTGCTTGGGAGCGGGTTCGCTTCAAGGGATCGATTGAATGGCGGCTCATTCGCTTTAGACACGCCCTGGCAGCTTCATCCTTGCCGACAGACACGATCGCTGACGCGACACGGTTTGCATACGCGGCTCGGACAAGTTGACGGGTGCGGCGTGAGGGTTGCTTGTCCAAAGAGCTTCGCGCTACCTGGTCAGCATCTCGCAATAGTTTCGACAACTCACTGTCGCGGTGCAGTCGAATGTTGCGCGAGGCAAGTAGCTCACGGACCTCATGGCAGCGATGGATGACTTGCTCGTCACTTGCGACTTCTTCGATATCCAGTCCGGGCCTGGAGACTGCGCTGCCTGCAACGAGAGCGAGATCCAAGGTGCGCAATGAGTTGTCTGCGTTGGCTTCAGTCACCGCGCCTCCTCGATCGCCTCGCACAACGCCCCCGCCCCCTCGACAAAGCGCGGCCCCATGCGGCCGATCAGGTCGCCGTCGATCGAGACATAGCGCTGCTGCTTGACTGCGCTGACCCCCGCAAAGCGCCGCCACGGCGCGAAGTCGCGCGCGGCGTCTTCTTTCCGGCCCGAGGTGGCGATCAGTTGCGGGTCCGCGGCCACCGCCGCTTCCCAGCTCACGGTGGGCGTGAGCAGCGGCAGGTCGGCGAAGACGTTGACGCCGCCGCACAGGCGCATCGCCTCGCTGATCAGGTGTTCGCGGTTGATCGTCATCAGCGGTTCGTGCCAGAGCTGCCAGAACACGCGTACGGGTTGCGATGAAGCCTTGCTGCGGTAGCGCTTGGCGAGCGCCTGCCACTGGCTCTCGAAGCGGCGTGCCGCGGCATCGGCAGTGTCGGCCCGGCCGAGCAGGATGCCGAGGCGGAGCAGCGTGTCGGCGATGCCTTGCGCCTGGCGGATCTCGCTTTCGTACACCGCGAGGCCCAGCGAGCGCAGGCGTGCTTTGTGGCGCTCGTTCAGGCCGCTGCCCCAGACCAGCACGAGGTCGGGCTTGAGTTGGGCGATGCGCTCGAAGTCGATCGCATGCGCATCGCCGACGATCGGCAGCTTCTTCGCCGCCTCGGGGAAGTCGCTGTAACGGATGACACCGACCAGCGCGTCGCCGCCGCCGGCCGCGAAGGTGAGTTCGGTCAGGTGCGGGCCGAGGCTGATGACTCGCTTCGCCGGCGCGGCAAGCACGACGCTGTGGCCGGCGTCGTCGGTGACGCGCACTTCGGCGCGGATCGCAAACGACACAAACGCGACGAGCAGCGCGAGCAGGAGGCGCATCACTCGAATCACGGCGCCGGCGTCTTGGGCTCGAATCCGCATTGCGGCGCGACGCGGCACTGCCAGCACAGCGGTTTGCGCGCTACGCACACGTAGCGGCCGTGCAGGATCAACCAATGGTGCGCATCGACGCGATACGGCTCGGGGACGGCCTTCATCAGCTTCATCTCGACGTCGTACGGCGTCTTGCCCGGCGCCAGGCCGGTGCGGTTGCCGACGCGAAAGATGTGCGTGTCCACGGCCATTGTTGGCTCGCCGAACGCGACGTTGAGAACGACGTTGGCGGTCTTGCGGCCGACGCCTGGCAGCGCTTCCAATTGTTCGCGGCTTCTCGGCACCTGCCCGCCGTGCTGCTCGACGAGGATGCGGCAGGTCTCGTGCAGATGTTTGGCCTTGTTGCGGTACAGGCCGATCGTCTTGATCTGCTCTTCGATGCCGGCCACGCCGAGAGCGAGCATCTTCCGCGGCGTCGGCGCGATGGCGAAGAGGCGCTTGGTGGCCTTGTTGACGCCGACGTCAGTGGCCTGCGCTGACAGCAGCACGGCGGCGACGAGTTCGAAAACGCTGCTGTACTCGAGTTCTGACGCTGGCTGCGGGTTGGCCTCGCACAGCGTGGCGAAGAAGGTTTCGACGTCTTGCGGTTTCATGTTCTGGCGCGCGATCGGGCCATCGCGGCTTCGATCGCGGCGCGTTTGCGTTCAAGTGCCGCGAGGTCGGTGATCGCGCTGGCTGCGGCCAGATCAGCGAGCTTGTGTTTTGTCTTCTCGGCCAAGCGCGCGTCGTTGTCTCGCGCATCGCGCTGTCTGCGCTCGCTGTGCGCCGCATAGCGTCTGCGTGCGCTATCGGCATCGCCTTGGCTCCACGCGTCCCAGCCGCTCTGTCCCGGTGTGGCCTCGACGACGGCGATGCAATCCACCGGGCACGCCGGCAGGCACAGCTCGCAGCCGGTGCACAAGTCTTCGATGATCGTGTGCATGACCTTCGGCGCGCCGACGATGCAATCCACCGGGCAGGCCTTGATGCACAGCGTGCAGCCGATGCACCAGTCTTCGTCGATGAACATCAGCTTGCGCGGGCCCTCGGCGCCGTTCGCGGGGTTCAGCGCGATGATGTCCTGGCCGGTGATGGCGGCCAGGCGCGCGATGCCTTCGGCGCCGCCGGGCGGGCATTGGTTGATACGCGCTTCGCCGCTCGCAATTGCATCGGCGTAGGCGCGGCAAGTGGGATAGCCGCAGCGCGTGCACTGCGTTTGCGGCAGCGCGGCATCGATGCGCTCGGCCAGTGTTTCAACGAGGGAGGTGGCGCTCACGCGCCGATTATCGGCGGCGTGTTTTCGCAGCCGGCTTCTTGGTCGCGGCCTTCTTCGCCGCTTTCGCGGTCTTCGGCAACGGCCCGCTGCCATGCTTGGCAATGAACTCGCGCACCGTCGGATAGACCTGCTCGCGCCAGCGGCGGCCGGAGAAGATGCCGTAGTGGCCGGCACCGACGGCGTCGTAGTGGAACTGGCGCGACTTCGGCAAGCCGGTGCACAGGTCGTGTGCGGCGCGCGTCTGGCCGGCGCCGGAAATGTCGTCGAGCTCGCCTTCGATCGTCAGCAGCGCGCCGCTCGTGATGTCCTGCGGCTTGACCAACTCGCCGCTGACGCGCCAGGTGCCGTTGACGAGCGCGAAGTCCTGGAAGACGACCTTGATCGTGTCGAGGTAGTACTCGGCCGGCATGTCGAGCACGGCGTTGTACTCGTCGTAGAACTTGCGGTGGCTCTCGGCGCTGTCGTCGTCGCCGCGCATCAGGTCGAGGAAGTAGTCGTAGTGCGACGTCATGTGGCGATCCGGGTTCATCGCCACGAAGCCGGTGTGCTGCAAAAAGCCGGGATAGACGCGCCGCGTCGCGCCGGGGTAGTTTGGCGGCACGCGGTAGATGACGTTGTGCTCGAACCATTCGTGGCTCTTGTTCATCGCCAGGTTGTTGACGGCGGTCGGCGACTTGCGGGCGTCGATCGGGCCGCCCATCATGGTCAGCGTGCGCGGCGTGAACTCGCCGCGGCTGGCCATCAGCGACACGGCCGCGAGCACCGGCACGGTCGGCTGGCAAACGGAGATCACATTGACCTCGGGGCCAATGTGGCGGATGAACTCTTCGATGTAGGCCACGTAGTCGTCGAGGTGGAACGGGCCGACGTCGGCCGGCACCATGCGCGCGTCGGTCCAGTCGGTGATGAAGACCTTGTGGTGCTGCAACAGGTTTTTCACCGTGTCGCGCAGCAGCGTCGAGTGGTGGCCCGACAGCGGCGCCACCACCAGCACCGGCGGCTGCAGCTTCATGTCGCCGAGCGCCGTCGGATCGTCGGTGAAGCGCTTGAAGCGCAGCAGGCGGCAGAAGGGTTTCTCGATCGCCACCTGTTCCTGCACGGCGACCTGCACGCCATCGACCTCGGCGCTGGTGATCTCGAAGGCCGGCTTTTCGTACTCCTTGGCCAGGCGGTGCATCAGGTCGAAGCCGGCCGAGACGCGCTGCGCCATCGGCCCATGCGCGAACGGCGACAGCGGGTGGTTGTAGAGCTTCGACGTTGCGCTCGCGAACTCGGAGAAGGGCGAGAGCAGGGCGCGTTGGGTTTCGTAGTACTGGTAGAGCATGTGCCGAGTTTGCACCGGATGTTGCAACGCAACAATCTTGCGGTACCCTCTTGGCGCCCACTAGCGCAAAAACACCTACGAAAGCCGTCGTTTTTAGGAGCGGCTTTCTGCAGACTTACATCACCTTGGCGATTGCTGCGACGACGGCGTCGATGTTCCTGGCGTTCAGCGCCGCCACGCAGATGCGGCCCGAATCGACGCCGTAGATGCCGAATTCGCTGCGCAAGCGCTGCATTTGCGCGGCCTTCAGACCCGAGTAGCTGAACATGCCTTGTTGCTGCGCAATGAAGCCCATGTCGTGCTTGACGCCGGCCGCGGCGAGCTTGTCGACGAGTGCGCTGCGCATGGCCTTGATGCGCACCCGCATGCCCGCCAACTCGTCTTCCCACTGCGCGCGCAGGGCCGGCGTGGCGAGCACGGTGGCAACGATCTGCGCGCCATGCGTCGGCGGGTTCGAGTAGTTGGTGCGGATGACGATTTTGAGCTGCGACAGCACGCGCGACGTTTCTTCGGCGCTCTTGCAGACCACCGAGAGGGCGCCGACACGCTCGCCGTAGAGCGAGAAGCTCTTCGAGAACGAGGTGGCGATGAAGAGATCAACGCCGCTGGCGACAAACTTGCCCACGGCCGCGCCGTCTTCGACGATACCTTGGCCGAAGCCCTGGTAGGCCATGTCGAGAAAGGGCACGAGACTGCGCGCCTTGACGATCGCCACCACCTCGTCCCACTGCGCGCTCGTCAGGTCGACCCCGGTCGGGTTGTGGCAGCAGGCGTGCAGCACGACGATCGTTCCGGCAGGGGCCGCCTGCAGCGCGCCGCGCATGGCGGCGAAGTCGATGCCGCGTGTTGCTGCGTCGTAGTACGGGTACTCGGCGACGTCGAAGCCGGCGCGGGTGAAGAGGGCGCGGTGGTTTTCCCAGCTCGGCGCGCTGATCAGCACTTGCGCATTCGGGTTCACCTGCTTCAGGAAATCCGCACCGACCTTCAAGCCGCCGGTGCCGCCGAGGGCCTGCACGGTGGCGACGCGCTTGGCCTTGATCACATCGCTGTCGGCGCCGAAGACGAGAACTTGCACGGCGGCGTCATAAGCGGCGATGCCGTCGATCGGCAGGTAGCCGCGCGGCTTGGCGGCTTCGGCCATCGCCTGCTCTGCCGACGACACGCACTTCAACAACGGCAGCTTGCCGTTCTCGTCGGTGTACACGCCGACGCCGAGGTTGACCTTGTTCGGGTTCGGGTCGCTGCCGAACTGTTCGTTCAGACCCAGGATCGGGTCGCGCGGGGCCATTTCGATGTGGGTGAAGAGGCTCATGACAGTGCGTTGGCAGTAGAGGGAAGAGGGGCGAGCGTCGTTGGAGTAGGCTGACGGGTTGCAGTGATTTTATGAGCCAAGCCGTGTCACCACCGATGCCGAATCGTTCTGAACCGATGCCTGAGCCTCCACCGGCCGGCGAGTTCATCAGCTTCCCCGACTCGCCGTTCCAGTTGTTCATGCCCTACCCGCCGGCCGGCGACCAGCCGCAGGCGATCGACAAGCTGGTCGAAGGCATCAACGACGGCCTGACCTTCCAGACCCTGCTCGGCGTCACCGGCTCGGGCAAGACCTTCACGATGGCCAACGTCATCGCGCGCCTGGGCCGGCCGGCGATCGTTTTTGCGCCGAACAAGACGCTGGCGGCGCAGCTCTACAGCGAATTCCGCGAGTTCTTTCCGAAGAATGCCGTCGAGTACTTCGTCAGCTACTACGACTACTACCAGCCCGAGGCCTACGTGCCGCAGCGCGACCTGTTCATCGAGAAGGACAGTGCGATCAACGAGCACATCGAGCAGATGCGCCTGTCGGCCACGAAGAGCGTGCTGGAGAGGCGCGACACGATCATCGTGGCGTCGGTGAGCGCGATCTACGGCATCGGCAAGCCGGAGGACTATGCGCAGATGCGCTTCATCGTCCGCGCCGGCGACAAGATCGGCCAGCGCGACGTGATCCAGCAGTTGATCCGCATGCAGTACACGCGCAACGAAACCGATTTTTCGCGCGGCGGCTTTCGCGTGCGCGGCGACGTGATCGACATCTTTCCGGCCGAGCACAGCGAACTCGCGATCCGCATCGAGCTCTTTGACGACGTGATCGAGAGCCTGTCGCTGCTCGACCCGCTGACCGGCCGCATCCGGCAGAAGGTGCCGCGCTTCGTTATCTACCCGTCGAGCCATTACGTGACGCCGCGCGACCGCGTGCTGGCCGCCGTGGAAACGATCAAGGCCGAGCTGCGTGAGCGCCTGGACGAATTCGTCAAGGCCGGCAAGCTGGTCGAGGCGCAGCGGCTGGAGCAGCGCACGCGCTTCGATCTGGAAATGATGAACGAGGTCGGCCACTGCAAGGGCATCGAGAACTACACGCGCCACTTGTCGGGCGCCGCGCCGGGCGAGCCGCCGTCGACGATGGTCGATTACCTGCCCAAGGACGCGCTGATGTTTCTCGACGAGAGCCATGTGCTGATCGGCCAGTTCGGCGGCATGTTCAACGGCGACCGGGCGCGCAAGACGACGCTCGTCGAATACGGCTTTCGCCTGCCCAGCGCCCTGGACAACCGGCCGCTGAAATTCGACGAGTT
>JANMHY010000225.1:0-1702 GCA_031375525.1 Burkholderiales bacterium | reverse complement strand
CTTTCGAGTCTTCGAGCTTCTCGAGGTTGACGACGCCGGAGTCGGCCATCTCGTGATAGAAATCGTTGCCCTCGCGGGTGCGCTCGCCCACGCCGGCAAACACCGACAAGCCCGAGTGCGCCTTGGCGAGGTTGTTGATCAGCTCCATCATGTTCACGGTCTTGCCGACGCCGGCGCCGCCGAACAGGCCGACCTTGCCGCCCTTGGCAAACGGGCAGATCAGGTCGATGACCTTGATGCCGGTTTCCAGCAGCTCCTGCGACGGGCTCAGCTCGTCGTAGCTCGGTGCCTTGCGGTGGATCGATGCGGTGAGCTCGTGGCTGACCTCGCCGCGCTCGTCGATCGGGTTGCCCAGCACGTCCATGATGCGGCCCAGCGTGGCCTTGCCCACCGGCACCGTGATCGGCGCGCCGGTGTTGCTGACCGTCAGGCCACGGCGCAGGCCGTCCGACGAGCCGAGCGCGATGGTGCGCACGATGCCGTCGCCCAACTGCTGCTGCACTTCGAGCGTGAGCGCCGAGCCGTCGAGCTTCAACGCGTCATAGACGCGCGGCATCTTGTCGCGCGGGAACTCGACGTCCACGACGGCGCCGATGCACTGAACGATCTTGCCTTGAGACATTGCTGGTTTCCTTATCGAAATTCTTTAGACAGCCGCGGCTCCACCAACGATCTCCGAAAGTTCTTTCGTGATCGCGGCCTGGCGCGTCTTGTTGTAGATGAGCTTCAACTCGCCGATCAGCGTGCCGGCGTTGTCGGTGGCGGCCTTCATGGCCACCATGCGCGCGCTCTGCTCGCTGGCCATGTTGTCGGCCACGCCTTGATAGACCAGCGCTTCGAGATAGCGCTTCAACAGCTCGTCGATCACCGTCGGCGCATCGGGCTCGTAGATGTAGTCCCAGCCGTGGGCCTTCTTCTCTTCGGCGGATTGCGCCAGGCGGTCGGCGCCGAGCGGCAGCAGCGTCTGCACCTGCGGCTCCTGCTTCATCGTGTTGATGAACTGCGTGTAGCAGAGGTACACCGCGTCCAACTTGCCTTCGACGAACAGGTCGAGCATGACCTTGACCGGGCCGATGAGCTTATCCAGTTGCGGCTTGTCGCCAAGCTGCGTGGCGTGGGAGAGCACGTCCGCATTGATGCGGTTCATGAAACCAAAACCCTTGTTGCCGATGGCGACGACCTTGATCGCCTTGCCGGCGTCCTTGGCTTCGCGCATCTTGATCGTCACGGCGCGCAGCACGTTGGTGTTCAGGCCGCCGCACAAGCCTTTGTCGGTGGTGACGACAATGAAGCCGACGGCCTTGGCATTGCCTGTCGCGCGCATGTACGGCGACTGGTACTCCGGATTCGCCTGCGACAGGTTGGCCGCAATGTTGCGCACCTTGTCGCTGTACGGCCGCGCCTGGCGCATGCGCTCCTGCGCCTTGCGCATCTTGCTCGCAGCCACCATCTCCATGGCCTTGGTGATCTTCTTGGTGTTCTCCACCGATTTGATCTTGCTGCGGATTTCTTTGCCTACTGCCATAGCGTCACCGTTCGGGCTGAGGTATCGAAGCCCTGTTGGCGCACCCGCAAGCCCTTCGATACCTCAGGGCGAACGGGCACTGGCTCAGGGCGAACGGGGTGGGGGGTCATGCGAAGCTCTTCTTGAACGCGGTGACGGCGTTCGTCATCTCGGCTTCGGCTTCCTTGTCCATCGCCT
>JANMHY010000162.1:0-1975 GCA_031375525.1 Burkholderiales bacterium | reverse complement strand
ACCGCGTCGAGCGCCCCGTCTCCCAAAACCATCGATGAAAAATCCCGTTCCAGTCGGGGCCGCGATGGCCCTGTGTTCTTCGTGTGCAGAGTTCGCGCCGCTGCCTCATCAGTGAGTTAGCGGTCACGATTATCCAAGTGTCGAAGCGTAAGTGAGCCTGCGGGAAACAAGAATCGTCAGAACTTGCAGGGTGGGTTTACCCGGCCGCGCGGTAGGGAGGCGACTCCAACTGGGCGGTCTACACGACAGACAGCGTGCCTGTGGCGTTGGCCCCGGGCGTCGTCATCGGCCTGCGGTAGGGCGTTGCCCGAAGGTCAGGTGTGCAGCGCTTTGCTGACGTTCATCGGGGCAGGTTGGACTGCTCACTTTGGGTCGGTTGCAGGCGTCCGGCGCGGCGCCTTGAGTGATCGCGATGTGAGTGCAGTGCACCTTCGCGAGCCGGCGCCCGCTGCTCCCTCTGTCGCCCAAGCCGCCGCTCGACCTGTCAAGCTCGCGTAGTCACTTTGGGTCGACAAGCAGACCCGTAGACCAGCCCACCGATCGACCGCTTCAACCCACAACACGGCCACACACGATCCCTGATGCGCCTTGCCGTCCGCGCCTCGGTCGCGCGCTCGATCGCGCGCTCGATCACAACCAGAACAGATTGCCATCACCGACGTAAGATGCCGTCGCTTCGCATGCCCGCCTCCACCCACACATCTCGCCTGCACCGCGGCCTCTCATGGCTGTTCTGGTTGGCCCTGCTGTTGCCGGTGGCGCAGTCGGCGTCGGCGTGGCACGGCTATTCGCATGGGCGGACCCAGACCGCCAGCGAGCGCGAGCAAGACAAGCAAGCGCCGCACAGCGCGCAATGCGATCTTTGTCTGAGTGCTGCCGCCTTGAGCGGCGGCGCGTTGATGGGCAGGCCGCCGAGCTTCGCGGCCATTGCTGCGCGGCACGCACTGCCGCAGCCGGCCACTGCCAGCGTCTGGCAGGCGTTGCCGGCGCTGGCCTACCTGAGCCGCGCGCCGCCTCCTGCTCCCCGCTGACCGTTGACTGTCGCGCCCACAACCCGCGTTGACCGCGGGCGGGCGTTCTCCAACGTTTCTGCCTGGAGCAAGAACCCCCCCATGCACAAGTTAATTCCCGCGAGTCTCGTGCTCGCTTTGGCCGCGCCATTCGGCGCATTGGCCGACACGGCCTCGGACATCACCGCCTTGCGGCAGGAGATGGAATCGATTCGAGCCGCCTACGAGGCTCGCCTTCAGGCACTCGAAGCGCGGCTCAAAGCCGCGGAGGCCAATGCGACTGCAGCGGCACCGGCCGCAGTACCTCCCATCGCCGCTGCCGCCGCGCCGTCACCGAGCCCTACCGCGAGTGCTGTGGCAACTGCTGCGGCACCCGGCGGTGGCGCCAATGCGTTCAACCCGGCGATGTCGCTGATCCTGTCGGGCCTCTACGCACGCACGTCGCAGGACCCGTCGAAGTACCGCATCACCGGTTTTCAACTGCCCGCCGCTGCGGAAATCGGCCCCGGCACGCGCGGCTTCAGCCTGGCTGAGTCCGAGCTCGGCCTGTCGGCCAGCATCGATCCCTGGTGGCGCGGTGCGGCTGCCATCGCGCTGCATCCGGACGACACGGTGTCGGTGGAAGAGGCGTACGTGCAGACCACGGCGCTGGGCCACGGCTTGTCGCTGAAGGCCGGCCGCTTCTTCTCGGGCGTGGGCTATCTCAATCCGCAGCATGCGCACACCTGGGACTTTGTCGACAACCCGCTGGCCTACCAGGCGCTGCTCGGCACGCAGTACGCGGATGACGGTGTACAGATGACGTGGCTGGCGCCGACAGATCAGTTCATCGAACTCGGCGCCGAACTCGGCCGCGGCCGCAGCTTCCCCGGTGGCGACAACAGCCGCAACGGCGCCGGCATGGCGGCGCTCACAGCGCACACCGGCGGCGACATCGGCGCGAGCCACAGTTGGCGCGCCGGCCT
>JANMHY010000160.1:0-1963 GCA_031375525.1 Burkholderiales bacterium | reverse complement strand
CCGTTTGTCTTCTTCGACCACTTCGGGCCGATCGATGCCCGGCCCGAAGACAACCACGACGTGCGGCCGCATCCGCACATCGGCCTGGCCACGGTGACGTATCTCTTCGAAGGCGCGATGCAGCACCGCGACTCGACCGGTGTCGTGCAGCGCATCGAGCCCGGCGCGATCAACTGGATGACGTCCGGCCGCGGCGTCGTGCATTCGGAGCGCACGCCGGACGATCTGCGCGGCGTTGCGCGGCGCAGCCACGGGCTGCAGTTGTGGGTGGCTTTGCCCGAGGCCGATGAAGAGATCGCGCCGAGTTTCAGCCACACGCCCGAGACGGCCATTCCGCGCTGGGCGATGGGCGGCGTGTCGGCGCGCGTGTTGATCGGCGGTGCGTGGGGCGTGACGTCGCCGGTGCCGACGCGCTCGCCGACGCTGTACCTCGATCTGCAGCTCGCACGCGGCGCGCAACTGGCGTTGCCGCCTGAGTGGGCCGACGAGCGCGCGCTCTATGCCGTCGATGGTGCGTGCACGATCGACGGCCAGGCCGTCGCGCCCCACACGATGGCGGTGTTGCCCGCGGGAGAAGAACTGCAGTTGTCGGCCGAGGAAAACACCCGCTGCGTGCTGATCGGCGGCGCGCCGCTCGGCCCGCGCTTCCTGTGGTGGAACTTCGTCTCGTCGCGCAAGGAGCGCCTCTTGCAGGCAGCAGACAAGTGGGCCGCGCAGCCGAACGAATCGTTTCCTCAGGTCGAAGGCGAGAGCGAGTTCATCCCGCTGCCCGAGCGCCGACCGGCTTGAGTTTGGGCGCGAGGATCAGGAAGTTGCCGGCGACTGCAAGCAGCGCGCCGACCCAAGTCAACACCACCGGCCGAAAGCCTTCGAACAGCGCCGAGACGACGAGTGCCAACACCGGCGTCATCACGCCGACGGTCGAAGCCGGACCGGGGCCGACGCGCTGCTGCAAAGCCAGGAAGCAGGCGAAGGCGATCACCGAACCGGCGATCGAAAGGTAGGCAAGCGACAGCCACCATGACGGCGCCGCGGGCAACGCCAGCGCTTGGCCGCAGCCGACGACGACGACGCACGACAGCGCCGCGCCATAGACCATGCCCCAGCCGAGCGCCGACCAGAACGGCAGTTGGTGGGAGGCATTGCGGGTGGCGGCCAGGTTGCCGACGCTGGACAACAGCACCGCGCCGATCGTGAACAGCGCGCCGAGCGTGGTCCTGTCGCCCGGCGCCGCGCGCGCGATCTCCGGCCAGAAGATCAGCGTCACGCCGAACACGCACAGCGCACCGCCGGCGAGAAAGCGCGCATTGATCGGCGTGCGCCACAGCAGCCAGGCGCCGATGCCGTTGAGCAAGGGCGAAGCCGAGTAGCCCACGGCAACGAGGCCCGAGGGCACATGAGTTTCGGCGTGATAGACGCACAGGTACGACAGCGAGTACATGAACACGCCTTGCAGCGCCAGCAGCGCGTGTTCGCGCGGCGTGCAGCGCAGGCGGTCGCCGCGCAGCGCCGCGAACGCGAGTGCCAGTGCACCGGCCAGGCCGAAGCGCAGCGCCACTCCGAACTCAGGCGTGGTCTGCGCGAGCTGGTAGAGGATGGCGTGCCACGTCGTGCTCCAGATGACGACGGCGATGGCGAAGAGCTGCCAGGTCGGCAGCCTGTGTTGACTGGCGTGCACGTCAGTGGCGCCCGGCCGCCCGAAGCCACTGACCGCCCCCTCGGGGGGCAGGAGCGGAGCGACGTGGGGGTTGTTTCATCCTAGTCGAACGCGAGTTCGGCTTGCACCGCGGCGCCGACGCGCAGGCGGTGGCCGACGCCGGAGACGATGACCGCGTTCTGCCCGAACGCCAGCGCGCCGCCGACGCGCGCATTGGCACGGTAGGCGCTCATCGTGTCGGCAACGCTGTGGCCTTGCGTGGCGGTCACCGGATCGACATCGGGAATCGTGCAACGGCTGCACGGC
>JANMHY010000118.1:0-2777 GCA_031375525.1 Burkholderiales bacterium | reverse complement strand
AAATCGCTCTTGGCCTGGCTGGCGGCTTCGGCAGCTTCCTTGGCCAGTTGCAGTTGCGCCGTGCGTGCAGCGACCTCCTGCTCGAGGTGGTCGCGGTGCGCGGCGAGGTTGGCATCACGCTCCTCGATCTGCTCGAGCATGGCGTTGAAGCCCAGGCCCAGCTCATCGATCTCGGCGATGCGGCTGCGCTTGGCGCGCACGCGCAAGTCGCTGGCGTGCGTGACCTGCGCCATCAGCGTGTTGAGCTGGTCGAGCGGTCCCAGCACGGCGGCGTTCAGGCGACGCAGCAGCAGGTGGCTGGCGGCCAGCGCCAGCAGGGCGGCCGCCACCGTGGCCGCGATCAGCCACGCCGTCTGCCGGTACAGCGCCGCCAGGCCGACCTTGAGCACCAACTGCCCGACCGTGCCCTGAGCAACGCTCACCGGTTGCGCAACCACCAGAAAGCCCGGCTGCATCTGCAGCCACTCACCGCCGGCGCCATCCAGTGCCTGGCCCTCGGTGAGCCCGTGGCGCGTAAAAACGCGGCCCTGTTTGTCGTAGAGCGCGGCGGCCAGGATCTCGGGTGAATTGCGCAGCGAGCCGAGCAGTTCACCGGCGGCCTTCGCATCCTCGAAGACGAGTGCGGCCGAGACGTTTTCGGCCAGCACCTTGGCCTGCACGCGGCTGCTGTCGGCCAGCGCCCACAGGCCGAGCGCAAAGCTGCTGGCAATGACGATCAGGGCGACGATCGACATCGCCGCGCCGAGCGCGATGCGGTCGATGCGGCGCAGCAGCGCGCCCAGGGCAATGCGCTGCGGCGTCATTGGACGACCTCGGTGGCCAGGCGCAGCAGCTTCGAACTCAGCGCCAGCGAGTGGGCACGCGCGGCTTGCAGGTTGGCCTCGAAGCTGACCTTGCCTTGCGCGACCGTCATGTTCAGCGCCACCCCCCGGCGCATCGCGCCGGCGCTGTCGGCCACGGTGAGCACCGGCTGGCCGCGCAGCGCCTCGAGCAGGCGTGGCAGGTGGTCCATCGCCGACGCAGCGATGAACACGACCTGGCAACTGCGCAGCGATTCGTTGGCCGCCTTGCGTTGCACGGCGATCGTGCGGCTTTGCGCCGCCTTGCCATTGAGGCCGTCGATGTCGGCGCCGAACGGGTCGGCGCCGACGATGCACAGGTTCAGCGTCGGCGCCACCTCGGCCGGCCAGTCGGTGAAGGCGATGAAGTTGAACACGAAGGCCGCCTTCAGGCGGTACTCGGGCAGCTCCTGCGCCTGCGCGCAAGGCCCCAGCAGCGCCAGCGCGCTTGTGCAAGCGATGAGCCAGCGATGAATGCGGCTGCGGCTCATGAGCGCGCGCGCGGCAGGGCCGGCGTCTGAGAGGGCGCGTCGATGCGCAGTTGCATCAGGCGTTCGAGCGGCATCTGCAGCAACTGCTGCAGCGTGAAGGCAAACGCGGCCGTCGGCGCCGTCGCGGCAAGCACCAGCACCCACGGCGCCAGCGCGCGCCGCGAGCGCTCGCTCAATGCGGTGTTTGCAGACGCTCGCATGGCGTCTTCAGAAGCGGTACTCGGCGGCCAGGCGCAACGAGCGTCCGTCCTGCTCGAGCGCGTTTTGCCAGTTGGTGTCGGCGCCGGGATGCGCGTAGCGCTTGTCGAACAGGTTGCCGATGTTGAGCGACAGATCCAGGCCTTTGGCCAACGCGCCACTGGCCAGATGCACGTTCGACAACACGAAGCCGGGCAGGCGGCTGCCGTCCGGCGACAGGCGCGCGCTGTCGTAGCGCAGCTCGTAGCCGGCGCGCAGGCCCCACCACGGCAACGGCGCGCTGACGTTCAGGCGCGCCAGCACCTTCGGCGAGTTCAGCAAAGCGCCGCCGCCGGCATAGGACACGTCCTGCAGCGACACGCTGGCGCGAGTCCGTGTGCCGCGGCGCCACGTCTTGTCGGCCGACAGCTCGAGCCCGCGAGCCTCGACGCGAGGCCCCGATTGGTACTGCGCGGCGCCGCTCACCGGGTCGATGCCGAGCGTGATCAGGTCGTGCATCGTCCACTGGTAAAGCGCGCCGCGCAGCGCCAGGTCGCTGCTGGCGCGGTGGTCGGCCACCAGTTCGAGCGTGTCGATGCGCTCGCCGCCGAGCATCGGGTTGGCCACCTGCGCGAAGCCGTCGTCGTAGTCGCGCTCGTAGGCGTTGGGCGCGCGGTGGGCGCGGCCGTAGAGAGCCTTCAGCGATGTTGCCGCCGTGGCCTGCCAGATCAGCGCCGCGCGCGGGCTGGTGGCGTTGCCGGTGGCGCTGTTGCGGTCGGCGCGCAAGCCGAGCGTGGCGGTGAGCGTGTCGGCCAGTCGCCACTCGTCCTGCACAAAGACGCCCCAGCGGTAGCCCGTCTTGGCAATCAAGATGCTGTTGGCCGGGTCGGCCACATCCACGATCGACTGGTCCAGGCGGGTGTTGTCCTGCGCTTCCAGGCCCAGCATCAGCTTGTGGCCGTTCCAGGCGGTGGACAGCAGGCGCAACTCGACACCACGCCATTCGCCGGTGGCCGGAAAGTCGAACGCGGTGCCGTAAGACAAGCGGCTGCTGTAGCGCTGGCGGCCACCGAAGGCACGCGCTGTCAGGTGCAGCGTGTCGCCGGCGAAGCTGTCCTGGTACTGCACCTGCGCCATGTCGTAGGCGTCGCCCTGGTACTGGCCGGCCACCAGCGGGTCCGAAAGGTAAGCGCCCGTCGGGTCGTCCTTGCGGTGGTCGCCATGCGTGAAGTCGAACGACCAGGCGCCGCGGGCGACGCGCAGGAACAGC
>JANMHY010000030.1:0-1767 GCA_031375525.1 Burkholderiales bacterium | reverse complement strand
TGGCTTGCGCGTTGCCAGATCCGCCGGCGGCGCATGGAAGGCAAAACGCTGCGCGCCGCGCGGCACGCGGCTGGCTTCGACGAGCGGCTCGAAGTAGCCTGTCGCCAGACCCTCACCCGCGGCCGTGCTGTCGCGCGGCATGACGCGGTAGGGCGCCAGGCGCAGCTCGAACCAGGCGCGTGCCGCCAGATCGTCGGCCGGTTGCGTGCGCAGCGCGTCGGCGCACACACCGGCCCACGCGCGCTGCTGCTCCGGCGCGATGCGCTCGCACGAGCGGCGCAACGCGCGCCAAGCCTCGAGCTGTCGGTCGGCGCCCCAGCCGGGCAGGTCGGACCATGCTGCGCCGACCCAGCGCGCGCCGCGCTGCTCGATCGTGTTTGTCGTCGTGGCCGCGGCACTGGGTGGCGGCGGCTCCAGCGAGACCGGCGGCGACAACCAGCCGCATGACGCCAGCCAGAGCGTCGAAGCCACCGCGCCCACGCTGTACGCTCGGTGCATGTGGCTGCTCCTGCTCGAAGCGCTCGGCGCGCTGTTGATCTTCGTCTTCATCGTCTGGTGGACCATGTTCTCAGGCCGCCGCGGCGGCGAGCGGCGCGACGACGACAACGAGCGATAGCGAGCCGCAGGCCAGCGCCGGGCCGCCCCAAGCGTCCGGCCTGCGCGTCCCCTCGGGGGGCGGACGTGCTTGCACGGCCGGGGGCCAACACTGCTAGTGCAGCTGCTCGGGCCGCGCGAGCATGAACTCCGGCACCGGCGCATCGAACGGGTGCGCCTCTTCGGTCATGCAGAAGAAGGTGCCGCGCATCGTGCCTTGCGGCGTGGCGATGCGCGTCCAGCTCGTGTATTCGAAGCGCTCGCCGGGTTTCAACAGCGGCTGGTGGCCGACCACCGCCAGGCCGCGCACCTCGTCGGTGTGGCCCTGCGCGTCGGTGATGACCCAGTGCCGCGCCATCAGCTGCGAGGTCACGTCGCCGCTGTTGACGATGGTGATCGTGTAGGCAAACGCGAACACGCCTGCACTGGGTTGCGATTGCTCGTCGAGGTACGACACTTTGACGCTGCAGGTGAGTTCAGGTTGGGCCATAGGGTGCGATTCTAGAATTCATCATGCAAAAGTCTTTTCGCATCGCCCCGTCGATCCTCTCGGCCGACTTCGCGCGGCTCGGCGAGGAGGTGCGCAACGTCGTCGCCGCCGGCGCGGACTGGATCCACTTCGACGTGATGGACAACCACTACGTTCCCAACCTCAGTTTTGGCCCGATGGTCTGCGAGGCGCTGCGCAAACACACCACGGCGCCGATCGACGTGCACCTGATGGTGCAGCCGGTCGATGCGCTGGCGCAGGCGTTTTGCAAGGCCGGCGCCGATCTGGTGAGCTTTCACCCGGAGGCGAGCCTGCACGTCGATCGCACGCTGCAACTGATCAAGGCCGAGGGCAAACAGTGCGGCCTGGTCTTCAACCCGGCCGCTCCGCTCGACGTGCTCGAGTGGACGATCGACCAGCTTGATCTCGTGCTGATCATGAGCGTGAATCCGGGCTTCGGCGGGCAGAGCTTCATCGACGGCGCGCTGAAGAAGATCGAGCGCGTGCGCCAGCTCATCGACGCCAGCGGACGCGACATCCGCCTCGAAGTCGATGGCGGCATCAAGATCGACAACATCCGCCGCGCTGCCGAGGCCGGCGCCGACACCTTCGTTGCCGGCAGCGCGATTTTTGGCCAGCCGGACTACAGGGCGGTGATCGACGCCATGCGCCGCGAGTTGGGC
>JANMHY010000002.1:0-3907 GCA_031375525.1 Burkholderiales bacterium | reverse complement strand
GAACAAGTACGCGGAGGCTTCGGGCAAGTTCCGAGAGGCTGTCGCGCGCGTTCCGGAGCTACCTCGCCCGGGCGCGCAACCTCGCATGCACGTCATCGGCAGCGAAGCCTTTGCCGCTATCGATCATTTGCGCCTGCGCCGTCAGTGCTTCGGCCACGAACGCAGCGCGCTGCTCGGCCACGGCCGTGGCCACGGCAATCGCTTCGACCATGAAGGCATGCGGCGTCACGCCGCGCTCCTGCGCTATGGCCACAGCGCGCGCTTTGAGTTCGTCGGGCAGCTTGATGGACGTGGTGGTCATGAAGAGACGTCAAATGATGTCGGTAACACTATGGTAGCACCGCATGTCGGCGGCACCACTTTTGCAAGCCGATCTCATGGGTGGAGGCCGCAGGGTCCGAGTCGTACCCTGAGCGCGGGACCTGGCGGTAGAAGACCGTCGTCGCGCAGGCGCCGCCATGCGGCCACAGCGCGTAGTCCGGAATCACGCCGACGCGCTGCCAGCCCAGGCGCGTGTACAGGCGTTCGGCGTCGCTGCCGGTGACGGTGTCGAGCACGAGCAGCGTCTTGCCGCACTCGCGCGCGGTGGCCTCGGCGGCGCGCATCAGTTGTTCACCGAGGCCTTGGCGGCGCGCGCGGCGGTGCACCAGCATCTTCGCCAGATCGGCGCGGTGCGGCTGGTTCTCGGGCTGGTCGAGCACGAGCTGCACGCTGCCGACGATGGCACCCTGCCCGTCTTTGGCGACGAGCAGCGCGCGTTCACCGTCGTGCACGCCTTGGGCGACACGTTGCCACCAGGCTTGCGCGCGCTCGGCCGAGAGCGGCAGCATGAAGCTGACCGACGCGCCGCCCTCGACGCAATCGATCAACAACGCGGCGAGCGCCTGTACCTGGGCGTCGCTGACATTCGTCAGGCGGCGGATGGCATTCATGGTTGACCTTTCATCGAGCGGCCACGGGCAAGATCGACAGGCTGGCGCATTCGGCAATCCCTTCATCTGAAACGCAGCGGGCACACAATGCCGGCTCGCATCATCACCGCATTGGAGACCCCACCATGCCCCACATGCTGCTCATCGTCGAACCCCTGGGCCAGCGCGAAGAACGCGGCGTCGCGGCCGGCGAGGTCGTCTACCAGCACATGCTCGATTTCACAGAAGACCTCAAGCGCGCCGGCGTGCTGATGGCCAGCAGCGCGCTGGCCAGCGCGGCAACGCGGCTGCAACGCCCCGTTGGCGCGGCGGCGTCGCGCGTGCTCGACGGACCGTTTGCCGAGGCCAAGGAAATGGTCGGCGGATTCTTCCTGCTGAACTGCGACACGCGCGACGAGGCGCTGGGCTGGGCCGAGCGCTGCCCGGCCGCGGCCTGGGCCACCGTCGAGGTGCGCGAAACCGGGCCTTGCTTCACATAGTCCGCTGAATCATCGAAATGGGCGGTGAGGGACATGCGAGACGGGATGCGATGCAAGGCGCAAAGCACAGCGATGCCCATAGGCATCGCGAGCATTTGCAACGCCGCAGCGCGCCCGTATCGCATGGACAGCACCGATCCGATTTCAGTGATTCAGTGGACTAGTGCTTTCCCGATGTCCGATCGGCGGCTGTCGATTTCCGGCCATGCCGTTCGTCGTGCCCATGAAAGGAGAACGTCCACCATGCGCTACATGATCATCGTCAAGGCCAGCGCCGACAGCGAAGCCGGCGTCATGCCGCCCGAATCGTTGATGGCCGCGATGGCCTCCTACCACGAGGAACTCGCGCGCGCCGGCGTGCTGCTCGACGCCAGCGGACTCAAGGCGTCGTCGCAGGGCTGGCGCGTTCGCTGTCGAGGCGGTGACCCGCGCCGCGTCATCGACGGCCCGTTTGCCGAAACCAAGGAGTTGATCGCCGGCTACACGCTGATCCAGGTGCGCTCGCGCGAAGAAGCGCTCGAATGGTCGCGCCGTTTCCCCAACCCGGCCATCGACGGCGGCGTCTGCGAGATCGAGGTGCGCCAGCTCTTCGAGCTCGAAGACTTCCACCCCAACGACGCCGTCGCCCGCTTTCGCACCCTTGAACAACGAGGAGAACACTGATGCTCAAAACCATCCTGCTGATCGTCGCCGCTGCGATCGCGGCGCTGCAGATCTATGCCGCCACCAAGCCCGACAGCTTCCGCCTGCAACGCAGCACCACCATCGCCGCACCGCCGGACAAGGTGTTTGCGCTGATCAACGACCTGCGCCAGTTCAACACCTGGAACCCGTTCGCGAAGATGGACCCGAAGCAGGTCATCACCTACGACGTGGTCACGGCCGGCGTTGGCGGCGCCTACACCTGGCAGGGCGAGAAGTCGGGCGCCGGGCGCATGCAGATTGCCGAGTCGGTGCCGGCTCAGCGGGTGACGGCCAAGCTCGATTTCAGCAAGCCCTTCGAAGCCCACAACACCGTCGATTTCACCGTGCAGCCGCAAGGCGACAAAGGCTCGACCGTGACCTGGGCGATGCACGGCCCCGCACCCTATGTGAACAAGCTGATGACGATCTTCTTCGACATGGACAAGAGTGTCGGTGGCGAGTTCGAAACCGGCCTGGCCAGCCTCAAGGCTCTGGCCGAAAAACCCTGAGGAGCACGACCATGTTCAAGCTGCAATCAAAGATCACCCCCTTCCTTTGGTATGACCACCAGGCCGGCGATGCGGCCGAGCTGTACATCAGGCTCTTCGGCAACGGCCGCGTCGTGCACACGCAGCGCTGGGGCGAGGGCACGCCCTACACCCCCGGCAGCGTGATGGCCGTCAGCTTCGAGCTGCACGGCCAGCCGCTGATCGCCTTCAACGGCGGCCCCCATTTCAAGCTCAACGAAGCAGCGTCGCTGTTCGTGCAGTGCGACGACCAGGCCGAGGTCGACAAGCTCTGGGACGGCCTCATCGCCGACGGCGGTGCGCCCAGCCAATGCGGCTGGTTGAAGGACCGCTTTGGCCTGTCGTGGCAGATCGTGCCGAAAGCTCACATGCAAATGATGAGCGACAGCGATAGCAAGCGGGTGGCCCGCGTCATGCAGGCAATGATGACGATGAGCAAGTTCGACATTGCCGCGCTGCAACGCGCTTACAACGGCGTCTGATGGCCGTGGCTGTGAGCGCGCCCGGCCGCTCCGAAGCGCTCACGCACCGAAGCGCGCAGCGCGTAGGTTGCTCATGAGCGCCGGCCCCACGCACCGTGCGATCGACACCGTCTGGCGGCTCGAATCTGCCAAGGTCATCGCCGCCGTGGCGCGGCTCACGCGCGACGTCGGCGTGGCCGAAGAGCTGGCGGCCGATGCCCTCGTCGCCGCGCTCGAACATTGGCCGCGCGATGGTGTGCCGGCCAACCCCGGCGCCTGGCTCACCACCACCGCCAAGCGCCGCGCGCTCGACCATCTGCGCCACCGTAGGATGGCAGCGGCTGAACATGAAGCGCTGGCGCTCGACGACGAAGCCCGCGAGGCGCAGTTCGTGCCCAGCGTGATCGACACGCTGATCGCCGCTGAGTCCGACCCGGTCGGCGATGACCTGCTGCGCCTGGTCTTCACCGCCTGCCACCCGGTTCTGTCGCGCGACGCGCAGGTGGCGCTGACGCTGAAGCTGGTCGGCGGCCTGGCCACCAACGAAATCGCGCGCGCCTTCCTCATCCCTGAGGCGACGATGGCGCAGCGCATCGTGCGCGCCAAGCGCACCTTGAGCGAGGCCCATGTGCCTTTCGAGTTGCCGCCGCGGGACCAGTTGAGCGAGCGTGTGGCCGCGGTGCTCGAAGTCATCTACCTCGTCTTCAACGAAGGTTATGCGGCCACCAGCGGTGACCACTGGATGCGCCCGGCGCTGTGCGACGAAGCGCTGCGTCTGGCGCGCATGCTCGCCGCCCTCGCCCCCACCGAGCCCGAGGTGCATG
>JANMHY010000998.1:0-4758 GCA_031375525.1 Burkholderiales bacterium | reverse complement strand
GTGTTGCCGTCCATGTAGATGCCGCCGCCGTTGCCGCCGCCCGGCGTGCCGGCGCGCTGTGGATTCGCGCCGACGCCGATGGCCTTGTTGTGCGTGAAGACGCTGTTGAGCACCGTGTACGAAGTGTCGATGCTCGACAGGCCGCCGCCGTTGGAGCAGACGTTGCCGTAGCCGTCGGCGCCGCCGAAGGTGCTGCCCACGACATACACCGGCGAGGCGCGCGACATCTCGAGCGCGCGCACCGCCGCGCCGCCGAGATCGGGGCCGGTGGGCTCGCACTGATTGCGAAAGAAGCGCGCGTTGATGATCGCGAGGCGCCCGCCGCGTGCGAACACCGCGCCGCCGCCATAGACCTCGGCGAGGCCGTAACCCTGGCCGCTCGAGTTGCCATCGGCGAAGGTGATGTTCTGCAGCGTCGTCTTCGGCGAGTCCTGGAAATCGCAGTTCGGCGACGTCCAGACCAGGCTCTGATCGCAACTGTTCTGGTAAAAGATGCGCCGCGCTCCGCCGCCCGACAGCGTGACCTTGCCGCCGCCGTCGAGCACGAGGTCGGGCTTGTTGTTGAAGACGCGCGCGGTGGCCGCCATCGTGATCGTCACCGGGTCGGCGCCGCAGTTGAAGGTGACGACGCCGCCGTTGGCCACCGCCGCGACGACCGCGGCCGACGTGCAACTGGCCGCCGTGCCGTTGCCGACGACGGTGGTCGGCTGCGCCACGCTCTTCGCCTGGCCGCCTGCGGGCACGGCGCAAGCGCCCGCGGGGTTGCCGGCGATGGGCGCGCCGTCGGCGGGGGCGGGTGATGGCGCAGGGGGCGTCGGTGCCGTTCCTGGCGCAGGGGGCGTTGGTGCCGGCGCAGCGGGTGGGTTTGCCGGCGGCGACGGCGTGGTGTCGCCGCCGGAGGTTGGCGCAGGCACGTTGCCGGTGGTGGCGCCGGCGCTGTCGTCGCTGTTGCCACCGCCACCACCGCAGGCGGCCACGGTGACGCCGGCAGCGCAGATCAGGAACAGCGCGCGCAGGCGAAGCCGCGCGCGCGAAGACGAAGCAGGAGAAGAAGGAGCGTTGTCAGTCGAAATCATCCGCACAGCGTAGGGCGCTGCGCGCGGCGACTGTCAACGCATGTAGCGAGCGCGCGCGCATCGGGCGTGATTCGAACGCCTCGTCACAGACTCGCCTCACTCGACACGATCGAACTCGCGCCGCACCCGCGCCGCGTCGCCGTGGTTGAAGTGCCACCACTCGCTGGGGATGCCGCGAAAACCGCCGTGGTGCATCGACGCGCGCAGCACCTCGCGCGCGGCGATGTGATGCTGCGCGATGTTGCCGGCCGCGAGTTGGTCGGCTTCGAGCGCGGGGTGAGAGCGCAAGCTCATCTCGTCGAAGCCGCTGCCCATGTCGAGCTCGCCGCCGTGCGCATCGATCAGCGTCACATCGACCGCCATGCCGTAGCTGTGGATCGAGCCGCGCGCCGGGTCGGCGAAGTAGGTTTGCGCCGGCGTGCCCTGCACGTCGCGCCAGATCGCCTCCTGCACACGCTGCGGGCGCAGCGCGTCGAGCACGAGCAGGCGCTGGCCGGGGTGGTGCGCAGCGAGCCACGCCGCTGAGGTTTCCAAGCCCTGCGCGGCTTCGACGCGCAGCCACGCGCAGTCGATGCCTCGGTAGAGCACGCGGCCGTCGAAGTTGTTGCTGCCGGCGTAGCGCAGGTCGATGGCGATGCCGGCGATCTTGTCGAGACGGATGAACGACGGATGCGACGCGATGTCTTCGATGCGGATCGACTTCATTCTCGCCACACGCCTTCAAAGTCCACGCTGCCGTTCGGCGCCATGACAAAGCCCAACACGCCCTTGCGCAGCGGAATGTAGATCGACGAATGCGCGATCGTGATCCACGGCCGCTCGCGTTTGAAAATCGCCTGCGCTTCGCGGTAGATGGCGTTGCGCTTCTCCGCATCGACCGTCGCCCGGCCCTGCTCCACCAGCTTGTCGAACGCGGCGTTGCAGAACTTGATGCCGCCGCGGCTGGCAGCGCAGGTCAGGTTCGGCGCCAGAAAGTCGTCGGCGTCGCCGGTGTCGCCCGACCAGCCGCTCATGTACACATGGTGCTCGCCGTTGTTGGCGCGCTTCAGGTACTCGCCCCACTCGTAGGTCTTGATCGTGGCCTTGACGCCGATGCGCGCCCAGTCTTGCTGGATCATCTGCGCCATCAGCAGGCCGTTGGGGTTGGTGGGGCGAGCGACCGGCAGCGCCCACAGGTCGATCTCGAGTTTGTCGGCGAGGCCGGCCTCAACCAGCAGCAACTTGGCGCGCTCAGGGTTGAACTCGTTTTTCAACTCGGTGTTGTAGCCCGCGATCGTCGGCGGAAACGCGCTCACCGCCTGCATCGCGTCACCGCGCGGAAACAGCACCTTGAACAGCGCATCGCGGTCGATCGCGATGTCGAGCGCCTCGCGCACAGCGCGGTTGTCGGTTGGTGGCTTCTTCAGATTGAAGGCGAGGTAGCTGATGTTCAGCGCCTGCGTTTTCAGGATGGTCACCTCGTTGCGCTTGTCGAGCGCCGCGATGTCGATGTCGCGCAGCGGCGCCGTGATGTGGCATTCGCCGGCAGCCATCTTCTGCACGCGTACGGCCGGCTCGCGGCTGATGGCGAAGATGAGCTGCGTCGTCTTCTGCGCTCCGCCCCAGTAGCCTTCGTGCGGGAGCATGCGCACCACGTCGTCCTTGCGGTAGCTCTTGAACTTGTAGGGCCCGCTGCCGACGGGCTGGTTGTTGATCGCGCTGGCGCGTCCGTCAGCGAGCAACTTGGCCGCGTACTCGGCCGAGTGGATGCCGGCAAACGACATCGCGAAATAGCTGAGGAAGGTGACGTTCGGCGTCTTCAGCCGAAAGCGCACCGTGTGGTCGTCGATGCGGTCGATGCCGGCGATCATCTCCGCCAGGCCGAGGCTTTGCGCGTACACGTACGGCACCGCGAACGCTTTGTGAAACGGATGCTGCGGATCGGTCATGCGCTGGAACGTGAAGATCACGTCATCGGCATTCATCTCGCGCGTCGGCGTGAAGTAAGGCGTGCCGTGGAACTTCACACCACGGCGCAGCGTGAAGGTAAAAGTCTTCGCATCCGGCGCGATCTGCCACGCCGTCGCCAATTCGGGTTTCAACGTCGTCGTGCCGCGCACGAAGCCGACCAGGCCGTTGAAAAGCTGCGACGTGACGTTGCTCGTGCTCGTGCTGTCCCACAGGCTCGGGTCGAAGCCTTCTGGGCTGGCGTCGGCGCAGTAGACGAGGGGCTTGGCGTGCGACGACACCGCACAGCACAGCGCACCCCCTAGGAAAAGTGCAACCAGACGCTTCTGCATGCCGGGAATCATAGTCAGCGTCCCAAGGACTAGGGCTGACGTAACGGGGCTTACGCTCCTACATTGCGCCCCTGTCGTCACCTGCAAGAGGGGTTTGCCATGGCCAAAGCCGCTGCCACCACCACGCGCGCGATGTCGCTGCACATCGGCTTGAACAGCGTCAGCCCGAAGCATTACGAAGGCTGGAGCGGGCCGCTCGCGGCTTGCGAGTTCGATGCCAACGACATGGAGGCGCTGGCCAAATCGCAAGGCATCGCGGCCAAGAAGCTGCTGACAAAAGCCGGCACGCGCAAGGCGGTGCTGGACAGCCTCCGCGCCGCGGCCAAGGCGCTGAAGAAGGGCGAGCTGTTCCTGCTCACCTACTCGGGCCACGGCGGCCAGGTCGCCGACGCTTCCGGCGACGAGGACGACAAGCAGGATGAAACCTGGTGTCTGTTCGACGGCCAGTTGATCGACGACGAGCTGTACTTCGAGCTGTCGAAGTTTGCAGCCGGTGTGCGCGTGCTCGTGCTCTCCGACAGTTGCCACTCCGGCACGGTGACGCGTGCGCGCCCCGAGCCGCCGCCGCCCGGCACGCGCGCCAAGCTGATGCCGGCCGACGTGGCCTTGCGCGTCTATGCGGCGCACAGCGCGTTCTACGACGGCTTGCAGCACAGCGTGGCCAAGGCCGCCGGCAAAGCGCCGCTGGCCGACCCCGACGCGGTGCTGGCAACGCTGTCGCTGCAAAGCGGGCGCATCCAGTCGATCGCGAAAAAATTCAAGGCCGCGGTGATCCTCGTCTCCGGCTGCCAGGACAACCAGGTCTCACTCGACGGCGACCACAACGGCGCTTTCACCGGCCAGTTGCGGCGCATCTGGAACAACGGCAAATTCAGCGGCAACTACAGCAGGTTCCACGCGCAGATCGTTGCCGGCATGCCGGCCAGCCAGACGCCGAACCTGTTTTTGCTCGGGCCCGCGGGCGCGTTCGCGGCGCAGCAACCGTTCAAAGTCTGATGCCTGCCAGGATCTTCATCAGCTACCGCACCAGCGACGGCGCCGACAAGGCCACCGCGTTGGCGCGCGAGTTGAATGCGGTCTTCGGCGAGCCGCAGGTGTTTCTCGACAAGGAGGATCTGACCGCGGGCAAACCGTGGCGTGACGCGATCGGCGCGGCGATCGACGCCAAGCCGATCCTGCTGCTGCTGATCACGCCGGGCTTGCTCGGCGAGCGCTTGAAAGACGCCGACGACCCGGTGCGCCACGAAGTCGCTGCGGCGCTGGCCTGCAACGCTGACGTGATCCCGCTGCTCGCCGACGGCGTCGATCGGCTGCCGGCGGCGCACGAGCAAAAACAGGTTCGGCGTCTGGCTGGCCGGCATGCCGGCAACGATCTGCGCGTGGAACCTGCTGTAGTTGCCGCT
>JANMHY010000945.1:0-2845 GCA_031375525.1 Burkholderiales bacterium | reverse complement strand
GGGACCGCCACCCCGAGTACGGCGCGGTCTGGTACCCGACGGTGGTGGCGGCCGACTGGGCGCCGTACCGCTACGGCCAGTGGGTGCACACGCGCGGCTATGGATGGACCTGGGTCGATGATGCACCGTGGGGCTTTGCGCCGTTTCACTATGGCCGCTGGGTCAGCTACGGCGGCCGCTGGGGCTGGTGCCCGGGCCAGTACGTGGCGCGCCCGGTCTATGCGCCGGCGCTGGTAGCGTGGTTCGGCGGCCCTCACGTCAGCGTCGGTATCAACATCGGCGGCCCGGCCGTCGGCTGGGTGCCGCTGGCGCCGCGCGAGATTTACTACCCGTCCTACAGCGTCACCAACGTCTATGTGCGCAACGTCAACCGCACGCATGACCGTTGGCACGGACCCAGCCCGCGCTACGAGCGCACCGTACCGACCGGCCCGATCATGTACACCAACCAGGGTGTGGCCGGCGGCGTGACGGTGGTGCCGCAAGGCGTGATGAACTCGCGCCAGCAGATCAACAACCGCGTCGTCGTGCCGGTGGACAACCGCACTGTCGCCGGATGGCAAGGTGCAACCACGCGCACCGCGCAGGGTGGGGCGGGCACGGCATTCGTGCCGCCGGCGCCGCCCGTCACACGCGTCGTCGCCGCACCGGGTGGCGCCGTGCCGGCCGCTCCCGGCGCAGTGCGCACGGCGCCCTGGGGCGGAGCGGCAGCACGTGCCGGTGGGGCAACGCAAAGCGACGGCGGTGGACAAGCCAACCGCGGCGAGCGTTTGCCGTCGGCCGAACAGCACAACGGCGGCGCACCGCAGGGCCGCAGCGTCGGCGTGCCACCGGCCGCTGCGCCGGCCACCGTGGCACGGCCTGTGCCGCCGACGGCAGCGCCGCCGGCGCAACCCACCATCGTGCAACAGCGACAACAACCGTCGGTGCCGGTGCAGCGCGACAACGTGCCTCAGGGCCAGCGTGAAACGCGCGACCAGCGCCGTGAGCGCGATCAGCGCGACGATCGCGGCGCCGAGCGTCGCGTCGCCGCGCCGACAGCGGTGCAGCGCGCGCCGGTGGAGGCCGCACCGCCGCAGCGGCCGGTCGGGCCGTCACCGTCGGTGGTGGTGCCGGCGCCACGGCCGCAGCAAGCGCCACAGGCGCAACAACCGTCGCAACCGCCTCAGACCAACCCGGGCCAGGCGCGCGAACGTGAGCGTGAACGTGAACGCGAGCGCGAGCGCGCGCAAGACCGCGACGACGATCGACGCGGCGAAGGGCCGCGCCGCATGCGCGACCAGCAGGTGCGCTGAGGCAGCCTACTTGCTGCCGCTGCTGCCGCGCATCAGCGGCAGCAGCACGGGCCACACATTGCCGAGAATGATCGGGTGCGCCGCTGCGTTCGGGTGAATGCGGTCCGTCTGGAACATCTTCTCTTCGCTGTCGGCGATGTCGGCCACGCCCTTGAGCAGAAACGGCACCAGCGCCGCGCTTTCGGCTTTTGCCACGCTGGCGAACATCGACGCAAAGTCTTCGGCGTACTTGCGGCCGTAGTTCGGCGGCATCTGCATGCCGGCGACGAGCACCTTGGCGCCGGCCGCTTTCGAGGCGCGCGCCATCGCGCTGAGGTTGTCCTGCGTCATGGCGAGCGG
The DNA here is from genome assembly GCA_031375525.1 of Burkholderiales bacterium. Taxonomy (GTDB): domain Bacteria; phylum Pseudomonadota; class Gammaproteobacteria; order Burkholderiales; family Burkholderiaceae_C; genus CADEEN01. The sequence goes on along the minus strand of JANMHY010000945.1, from coordinate 1,211 downwards.
CAGGCCGCGCAGCGCGTCGTTGCCACCGAGTTCGAGGATCACCAGCGCCGGCTTGTGCTGCGTGAGCAATGACGGCAGGCGCGAGCGGCCGCCCGACGTGGTATCGCCGCTGATGCTGGCGTTGACGACGCGCGCATTGATCTTCTCGCGCGCCAAACGCTGTTCGAGCAGCGCCACCCAGCCGCTGCCGCGCGCCAGGCCGTACTCGGCCGAGAGGCTGTCGCCGACGACGAGCAACAGCGGGGCCGCGGTTTGCCCGATCGCCTGTGAGGGCAAGACCGCCACCGCCGCAGCCGCCGCGATGATGCGGCTACATTCCGCCAGCCATGCCCTGCGCGTTTTCACAACAACATCACTCATGAGCTCGTCGCCACCTCTGATCGAAGTCGAACACGTCACCAAACAAGTCAGCGACTCGACCGGCACGCTGACCATACTCCACGACATCCACTTCTCGCTGCCGGCGCGCGAGTCGGTGGCCATCGTCGGCGCCTCCGGCTCGGGCAAGAGCACGCTGCTGTCGATCATCGCCGGGCTCGATGTGCCGACCACCGGCACGGTACGTCTGGCCGGCAATGACCTTTTCAAGTTGAACGAAGACGACCGCGCCGCGGTGCGTGCCAAACGCCTGGGCTTCGTCTTCCAGAGTTTCCAATTGCTCGCCAACTTGAACGCGGTGGAAAACGTGATGCTGCCGTTGGAGCTGCTCGGCAAGCGCGACGCGCGCGCGACGGCGCAGGAGATGCTGCAACGCGTCGGCCTCGGCGAGCGGTTGACGCATTACCCGAAGGTGCTGTCGGGCGGCGAGCAGCAGCGCGTTGCTCTTGCGCGCGCCTTCGTCGTCAAGCCCGCCGTGCTGCTGGCCGACGAGCCTACCGGCAGCCTCGACTTCGCCACCGGCGAGCGCGTGATGGAGTTGATGTTCGACATGAACCGCGAGGCCGGCACGACGCTGGTGCTGGTGACGCACGACCGCGCGATTGCCGAGCGCTGCAAGCGGCAGATTCGGATCGAGGCGGGGAAGGTGGCTGTGGAATGAATTGGCTTGCGGCTGCGGTGGACTACTTGCCGCGCTGGCTCGAGCACCAGATGCGCGTCACCGAGCAGCCGGGTTGTGCGATTGCCGTCGCGCACAAGGGCAAGCTTGTTTTTGAAGCGGCGTTCGGTCATGCCGACGTGACGCGCGGCATCGCGTTGACGCCGCGCCATCG
>JANMHY010000922.1:0-4010 GCA_031375525.1 Burkholderiales bacterium | reverse complement strand
CATCAGCTCGGCTCGCTCCTCGTCGGTCAGCACAATCTCCGGGGCAACTCGCACTCTCGTTCTCCAACTCGGCTCGTAGTAAACCATTGGAGATGCTCGATGCCTTTAAGTTCCTTCAAGAACGAAACACTACACTAGCGGCAGACCGCGTGAACCGTTAGCAACTCCCTAGGGGAAACACGGAAACGCGAAGCGCGATGAAGAGGCGCCGAGCGTCAGGCTTGCGTGCGCGCAGCGAGCGCCAGCGCGACGGCCTGGGACAGCGAAAGCTGCTCGCCTTCGTGCGACAAGGTGTCGAGGCGCGCCGCTGCAAGCTGCCTCACCGCCAACCTGTGAACGAGGCGCATGTCGTGGTGATCCTTGGCGCTGAGTTCGCCGAACCGGCTGCGCCAGAACGAGGCTGCGAAGGCCATCAGGCGCACCGCCGTTTCGGGCTGACGCAGGTGGGCGAGCGCGCGCGGCAGGTTCCACAGGCCGTAGGCGAGGTCTAACGATGCCATGCCCTTCCAAGCGGTGCGGACGCACTGCTGGTAGTCGGCAACCGCCAGTGACCACTCGTGCAATCCGCTGTACGCATTGCCACGCACGTTGAGCGATTGGTTCAGCCGCCGCCAGTCCTGCAATTCGAACGCACTGGCGATGATCGGCTGCAGTTGCGCCACCGCGTCGTGGTGGCGATTGGCATTTTGCGCACAGACCGCGAGGTTGTAGCGGCCGCTGTTGATGGCGTGCTGATTGCCGGCCTGTTGCCAAAGATCGATCGCCTGGACATGCAGGCGTTCACCGCCAGCCTGATCGTGGTGATGCGCAATGGTCACGTACGCACGCTGCGCCGACAGACTGGCGCGCAATTCGAGGTCGCCGCCAGGCGCGGCCAAACTGTCGGCTTCCGCCAGCAGCGGTAGGACCTCGGCCGCCTGGTGTCGGACGCGCCAGCGCACGCGTGCCAGGCAGTACAAGGCCCGCGCACGCTGATCGCTGTCGAGATCGGGGCACGCCACACCGAGTTCGGCATGGCGCAGGGCGGCCTCGGCCTGGCCCGCCATGAACAACATCGGCCCGAGCCGGCTGTGGCCGCGGGCCTTCAGCACCGGGTCGGTGCAGGCCGCGATCGCGGCCTGCAGATGGACAAAACCTTCGGCCGGCAACTCTACCTCTTCGAAGCATCGACGCAGCGCCAGCAGCACTTCGATCGCCTCGGACGCAGCGTCGTCATCGACCGCGCTGGCCAGCGCGGCCAGCAGGTTCGGCATCTCGCTGCGCACCGCGGCCAGCGGTGGCGTGCGCGGCAGGCTGCGCGCCCAGTTCAAGGCCCAGGCCCGCAGCCGGCGCCGCCAGTGGCGGGCCGTTGCGGCGTCCTGCCGCGCCGCGATGACCTCACGGATCGGCTGGTAGAGGCTGAAGCGATCGTCGTCGCTGCCGGCCTGACGGTGGACGAGAGAGTGGGCGACGAGGTCGTCGAGCAAGAGCGGCGTGTCGAACGACTCTTCGCTGGTCAGCGCCACGGCCGCCGCCGCCGAGAAGCCGCCGGCAAAGACCGTCAAAGCGCTCAGCAGGCGCGACGGGTCGGCCTCGAGCTGGTCCAAACTCCAGGCGATGACGCGCTGCATCGACGCATGCCGCTGGTCCGACGCGCCACGCGCGCCGCTGCGCTGCAGCAGGTCCAGGTGCGGCGTGCCCGAGCCGCGCAGGCGCAGCAGCATGTCGCCAGGCGAGATGCTGCGCACCCGCGACGCCGCCAGCTCGATGGCCAGCGGCATGCCCTCGAGCGTGCGCACCAGTTCGACGATGGTCGTGAGATTGCGCGCGCCGAGATGGAAGTCGGCGCGCACCGCGCGCGCTCTCTCGACGAACAGGGCGACCGCTGGGTTGATCGCTGCGCTTTCGAGGTCGGCATCGGCCTCGGGAAGGCGCAAGGTCTGGACGGCAAACTCATGCTCGCCGTCGAGGCCGAGCGCGCGCCGCGAGGTGACCATCACATGCAGAGCCGGCAAGGCCGACAGCAGGTGCGCCACCACGTCGCCGGCCTGGCCGACCAGTTGCTCGAAGTTGTCGAGCACCAGCAGCGCCCGGCGCCCGGCCAGCGCGGCGACCAGCGCATCGCGCGGGGCGTCGGCGCCGGGTGCGATGTGCAGCGTCGTCGTCAAGGCATCGAGCGCCTGCGCCTGCGTCGCACAGGCTGCCAGCGCAATGAAGGCGATCAGATCGAACGGCTCGAACGGCTCCGAGGCCGGCAGCGGCCAGGCCGCATGGTCGCGCAACGAGTGCGAGACCTCGACAGCCAAGCGCGATTTGCCGGCGCCGCCCGGCCCGATCAGCGTCACCAGCCGCTGCGCGAGCACGAGGCCGCGCAACCGCCTGCCTTGTTCGTCGGCGCCGAACATGCGCGTCAGGTAATGCGGCAACGCGACGCGGGCCGCGGGCGGGCGCGGCTCGGGCGGCGGCTCGTCCGCCGCGCCTGCGCTCGCCGCGCCGTGCGTCGGCGGCAAGCGGTCGTACAAGCCCGCCAGACGCAGGCGCTCGTCGTCGATCCACTCGTCATAGAAGCCGGGCAGCAACTCGCCGCGGTTAAGCGCACGCGCGGCAGCCGCCTGGCCGGCCCGCGCCGCGCGCACGAACTCGACTGCGTCGCTGGCCAGCGCGCCTGCGACCACCCGCACCTGCGTGCGATCGGCCTGCAACACGGTTTGGGTGGGACGGCGCGAAGGCGGCTCGAGGATGCTCTTCAACGTGGACAGCGCCTGGCGCAGGCGATTGCGCCCGACCTCCAGCGCCACGCCGGGCCACAACAGCTCGATCAACTCCTCGCGTCCATGCGCACGTTCGGGCGCCAGCGCCAGGCGGGCGAGCAGGCTGGTGATGGCGCGGCTGGGCAAGCGCGTCAGTTGCTGCGCGCCATCGCCCAGGCGCAGCCCGCCGAGCAGCTCGACGCGCCACAGCGGCGGTGGCGGCAACGGCTCGTCGCGCACCGCGGCGGGACGAGCAGACGGCAGCGGCGCGTTCATCGGTGTGTGCACGGGGTCGGGCGATTCTAGGAACGCTATGGGCACGCCACACCACCGGTGTCGGGGGCTGTGGCGGCGGCCGGCGTGCCGGCGCGCCGCTGTCAGGAAAAGCCGCGCGCCGGGTCGTCGGCGCGGCGCTGCAGCCAGTTCAGCGGCGACCACGCCGCGCGGCCGCTGACGATGTGCAGCGAATAGGCCAGGCGCGACCGTGGCGAGCGGTTCGGCGCGCTGGCGTGCGGCAGCAGGCCGTCGAAGACGACCAGCGTGCCGGCCTTGACTTCGAGCGGCCGGATGTCGCTGCCGCTCGGCCACGGCGTCGCGTCGAGCGGCTCGGTAACGAAGCCGTCGCCGCGGCGCACGTAGCGCTCGCGCAGCGGCCCGCGCTGGTTGGCCACCCACAGGCAGCCGTTATCCACAGTCGCGTCTTCGAGCGCCCACCACAACCCGACCACGCTGTGCGGCTCGGTCATCAGGAAGCTCGCATCCTGGTGCCAGACGACTTCGCCGCCGATGCGCGGCTGCTTGAAGATGAGCATCGACTGCACCAGCAGCGGATCGATGACGCCGAAGTCGGCCGCCAGCGCGGCCAGCCGCGCGTCGCGCGAGAAGTGATCGAAGACCGCATCGCGGTCGTGCAGCGCGTGGCCGATCTTGTTGATCGCGCGCGACTTGTCCACGACCAGGCGGCCCTCGTTATCGAAGGCCTCTTCCTCAAAGAAGCAGCGCACCTCGCCGGCCGAGGCGGCCAGCGCGTGCTGGCTCAGTTGTGCGCGGTTGCGCGACGAGAACAGCGCCGGGTCGCTGGGATCGAAGGCATCGACGATCTCGCGCGCACGCTGCGTCAGCGATGCGATGGCCGTCGCGTCTGCAAATCCGGGCAGCACGATCAGGCCGTGGTGCTGCCACGCGTCGAGCTGATTGCGGGTAAGTACGGTTGGCATGGCGGTTGCGAAAAGAAGGCGCTGCAAGGGCTGGATCATCGCGCCGATCGGCGTGATGATGACC
>JANMHY010000909.1:0-1627 GCA_031375525.1 Burkholderiales bacterium | reverse complement strand
CTGTGCAAACAGCGCGGCGCGCAGCGCGCCCGAGCTGATGCCGTAGGTGAGGAAGCTGCGCACGCCGCGTGTGGCGAAGATGTAGTCGGTGGCGGCTTCGAGATCGGCGGCGCCATTGGCAATGTCGCAATAGATGTCGCGGTGCTTGGCGCTGCGGCCGTAGCCTTCCATGTCCACGCACCAGCAGACGAAGCCGCGCTCGGCGAACCAGTCCATCACGCTCGAATCCGGGCGGCCGGGCACGGTGAGGTCGAACGTCGGCTGCGAAGCCATCGACGAGCCGTGCACGAACAGCACCGCCGGCTTGTTGTCGGGCGAGCCGACGAACTTCTCCCACAGAAAAAGTTTGACGTCGCCGTCATGCGTTTTTTTCGTCGTCCAGTGTTCTTGTCCGGTGACCATGAGGCTCCTTGCGATCAATCGATCTTTGCGCCAGTGTCCTTGACCACGCGCGCCCAGCGGTCACGCTCTTCGCGGAAGAACGCATCCATCTCGGCCGGCGCCGAGCCAACGCTTTCGATGCCGGCATCGCTCATGTAGCCGCTGACCTCGGAAGTTGCCAGGGCTGCCTTGAGCTCGGCCTGCAGCTTGTCGACGATGGGCTTGGGTGTGCCCTTGGGCGCGAGCAGCCCCATCCACACGTAGGCCGCGTAGCCGGCGAAGCCGGATTCGGCCAGCGTCGGCACGTCCGGCATCTGCGCCGCGCGCTGCGCGCCGGTGGTGGCCAGCGCACGCAGCTTGCCGGCCTTGACATGCTTGACCATCGCCGCCGCGCCGGGCAGCGCCATCGGCACCGTGCCGGCCAAGAGGTCCGTCACGGCCTGGCCGCTGCCCTTGTACGGCACGTGCGTGAGCTTGATGCCGGCCATCGACGCGAACAGCGCCATGAACAAATGCTGCCCACTGCCGTTGCCCGACGACGCGTAATTCAACTCGCCCGGTTTGACCTTGGCCAGCGCCACCAGTTCAGCGACGTTGTTCACCGGCAGCGACGGGTGCACCACCAGCGCGCCGGGCTCGCGGCCGAGCAGCGAGATGCCGGCAAAGTCATCGATCGGGTTGAAGGACAGCTTGCCGTAGAGCGAGGCGCTGATGGCGTTGGTCTGCGAGGCCAGCAGCAGCGTGTAGCCATCGGGCACGCTCTTGGCGACGACTTCGCTGCCGATCGTCGCGCCGGCACCGGGTTTGTTCTCGATGATCACCTGCTGCTTCAGGCGCCGGCCGAGCTGCTCGGCGATGGCACGCATCGGCCCATCGACTGCGCCACCCGGCGAGAACGGCACGACGATGCGGATCGGCCGCGCCGGGTAGTCGCTTTGCGCGCGCACGAACGTTGGCAGCGCGAGCGACGCAGCGATCATCAGATGGCGACGTCGCATGGGAGCGTGTCCTTTCAGGCTTCGAAGCCGCCAGCCGAACGCAGAGCCTGCGCATCGGCGCCGGCAAGTGCAGCAACGAAGCGCGCGGCCAGCGCTGCATCGGCCGCGCTCGCCGTGACCGCCGCCACGTACTCGGTGGCCAGTTCGAACTCTCGCGGCAGCGCAGCCACCAGGCGCACGCCCGGCGTGTAGAGAATCTCGGTGTGCTGCGTGCAGCCGATCGGCTTCGCGCTCGTGCTCGCTGCGAG
>JANMHY010000894.1:0-3412 GCA_031375525.1 Burkholderiales bacterium | reverse complement strand
GCCGTGCTGGCCGCGCCGAGCTCGTTCGGCCTGACCAACACCACGGTCCCGGCCTGCGATGCGGCCAAGATCAACGCCATCACCGGCGGCCGCGTTGTCGATGGCTCGTCGCTATTCTGCAATGCAGCGCCCGCAGCGCTGTTCACTGCGGCGGGCCTGCCCAGCTTGAACGCCATCACCCCCGGCGCCAGCGCCAGCACCTACCTGTTCGCCGACAGCGTGCACCCGACGACGGGCGGCCACAAGATCTTTGCCGATCAGGTGTGGACGAAGCTCAAAGACTTCGGCTGGGCGCCCGACAACCTCTGAGCGCTCGGCGCTTCACGACAAAGCCGGCCTGCGGGCCGGTTTTGCGTTTCTAGCGCACGTCGTTGACCGTCCACTGCACCAGCGCATCGAGCGCCGGCCGCGCCGCGCCGGCGTTCGGATGGTTGACGATCGCCACCAGCACATAGCGCTTGCCGCTGGCGCCGAGCACGTAGCCGGCCAGCGCCTGCACGTCGCGCAGCGAACCGGTTTTCAGGTGCGCGCGGCCTGTGGTCGCGGCATTGCCGCGCGAGCGGCGCAGCGTGCCGTCGAGCCCCGTCACCGGCAGCGAGGCCATCAGCTCGGGCATCACCGCGCTGCTCCACGCGCGTTGCAGCACGCGCGCCAGCAGCGCAGCCGACAGCTTCGTCTGCCGCGACAGGCCGGAGCCGTTGTCGATGACGACACCGTCCAAAGACTCGCCCAGGCGCTCGCGCAGCCACTGCTTGAGGGCGTCGCGTCCGTCTTCGGGTGTCACACGCGTGCCGCCGTTGCGAAGCAGCCCGAGCGTCAGCAAGACCTGCTGCGCCATGACGTTGTTGCTGTACTTGTTGATGTCGCGCACCACATCGGCCAGCGGCGGTGAGGCGAGCTCGAAGGTCGGCGCGGTGTCGGCCGGCGCCGCGCCTTCGCGCACCGTGCCGCCGAGCTTGCCGCCGCCGCTGCGCCACAGCGTCGTCAACAGGCGCGCGTTGTACTGCCGGGCATCGGTGTGCGCCAGCGCCCAGAAGCGCTCACCGCACGACGCCGGGTAGCTGCCGGCAAAGCGCATGCGCAGCGGATCGCCGACCCCGGCCTTGAGCGCGCCGCGCCAATCGCCGCAGGCGCCGCTTGCCAGGGGCACCGTGGCATCGACCTGCGCGCCGTCGAGCAGCCGCTCGGCGCTGACCAGGGCGACGCCGCGCGCGGCGTCGGGCGTGAAGGTGTAGATCACCGCCGAGAGGTTCAGCAGCAGTGCTTGCGAGCGCGCGTTGTAGGGCCGCTGCGGCTCGTTGTCGAACTCGGCTGTCGACGTCTCGGGCACGGCGAGGGCGCTCTGGTCGATGACGATGTCGCCGCGTATTTCATTGACGCCCAGCGCGCGGATGCGCTGCAAGGCCAGCCAGACGCGCTCGAGCGTCAGCTTCGGATCGCCACGGCCTTGCAGGTGCAGGTGGCCTTCGAGCACGCCGCCCTCAATGCGGCCTGCCAACCAGACCGGCGTCTTCCACGTGTACACGGGGCCGAGTTCATCGAGCGCCGCATAGGTCGTCAACAGCTTCGTCACCGACGCCGGGTTCATCGGCTGCTGCGCGTTGTGCGAGACGCGCGTCGTGCCGCTGCCGGCTTCCTGAACCAGCACGGACACAGCATCCAGTGGAATGCGTTCGCGTTGCAGCGCCTGCTGGATCTCGGGCGACAGCGCCGCGGCGGCAGCAAACAGGGGGGCCAGCGCCGCTGCGAGCACGACTGCAGTGCGATTCAAGGGATGCATCGCCGGTGATGATCGCATGAGGCCGCGCATACACTGATCGCATGACAGACGTGCGGCTGCTGGCCCTCGACACCGCGACCGATCTGATCGCGGTGGCCGTCGTCGCCGGCGAGCGTAATTTCTGCGCGCAGGAGGCCGGCGGCGCGCGGGCCTCGCAGCGCCTGTTGCCGCTGGTGTTCGAGCTGTTGCAGGCTGCCGGCTTGCAGGCTGCGCAGCTCGACGCCGTGGCGTTCGGCCGCGGACCCGGCGCGTTCACCGGCCTGCGCACGGCCACGTCGGTGGCGCAGGGCCTGGCGCTGGGCATCGGCTGCCCGGTGCTGCCGATCGACAGCCTGATGATCGTTGCCGAAGATGCTCGCCAGCGCCACGGCGTCAACGAACTCTGGGTGGCGATGGATGCGCGCATGGACGAGGTCTATGCCGGCGCGTACCGTTTCGATGGCCGGCGCTGGCAGGTGCAGCACGAGGGCGCGCTGTTCACGTTGCCGGCCCTGCACGCGCTGTGGCAGGCCGACCCGCCGCGGGCCGTGGCCGGCTCGGCGCTGGCGGCTTTCGGCGATCGGCTGTTGTGCGGTGACGCGCCGCGCATCGACGACGCGGGTACCGACCGCGCCGCATCACTGACCCGCCTGGCGCGCGGGGCGTGGGCGCAAGGCGCTGCAATCGACGCGGCGCAGGCGCTGCCGCTGTACCTGCGCGACAAGGTAGCGCTGACGACGGCCGAGCGTGCCGCGGCGCGCGCGCCAGCATCATCATGAGCGCGCTGCCGCAAGACCCCGCGCTGCACCGCGCGCCGATGCACCTGGCGCACCTGCCGGCGGTGCTGGCGGTCGAGCAGGCGGTCTATCCGTTCCCGTGGACGCACGGCAATTTTGTCGATTCACTCGTCGCCGGCCACGCCGCGCAGGTGCTGCGTGCGGCCGACGGCACGCTCGCCGCCTACAGCGTGGCGATGAGCGGCGTGCAGGAGATGCATCTGCTCAACCTCACCGTGTCGCCGCCGTGGCAGCGGCGCGGCCTGGCCTGCGTGTTGCTCGATGCGCTGGTGGCGCAATGCCGGCGCGAGCGCAACGAAGCGCTGTGGCTCGAAGTGCGCCCGAGCAACCTGCGCGCCCTCGAGGTCTATGCGCGCTACGGATTCAAGGAGGCCGGCTTGCGCCGAGGCTATTACCCGGCGGGCGGCGGGCAACGCGAAGACGCGTGCGTGATGCGGCTGTCGATCGAAGGGCAGCCCCCGTGAACTCGCGTTGGACCGAGCGTCAGCGCGACATGCTTGCCGCGATGGGCGTGCGGCTGTTCGAGACGGCGCCGGCCGATGACCCAACCCCCGTTCGGGCTGAGCCTGTCCTTCGACAAGCTCAGGGCGAACGGATCGATGCGCACGAGCCGCACACCAACGTCGCCACCCTCGACTGGCCCGCGCTGCGGATCGCGGTCAGCGAGTGCCGCGCCTGCGCGCTCTGCGAATCGCGCACGCAAACGGTGTTCGGCGTCGGCCACGAGCGCGCGCGGCTGATGATCGTCGGCGAAGCGCCGGGTGAAAACGAAGATCGGCAGGGCGAGCCTTTCGTCGGCCAATCCGGCAAGCTGCTCGACAACATGCTGAGGGCCATCGGCCTGGCACGCGATGCG
>JANMHY010000795.1:0-1736 GCA_031375525.1 Burkholderiales bacterium | reverse complement strand
CGACCAGCCACCTCGACCTGGCCAACGAAAAACTGGTCAGTGCGGCGATCCGCGCCGCGCGCCTGACGCGCATCATCGTCGCCCACCGGCCGGAAACCATCCGCACGGCCGACCGCGTGATCAACCTCGACGAGATCGGTGGCCGCGAGGTCACGCATCTGACGGCGCTGCCAGGCGTGGCGGTGCCGGCGCTCGGGCAAAGCGGGGCCACGGCGCAGATCGGATCGACATGAGCGAAGAAGCGCTGGCCAATGCGGACCGCTGGAGCGCCTGGGACCGCTTCGTCGAGGCGAGCCCTGGGTCCGGCTTCATGCAGTCCTCGCCCTGGGCGAAGTTTCGCGAGCGCGTCGGCTACGAGCATTTCGCCGTCACGCTGAAGGACGGCGACGCCATCGTCGGCGGCGCGCTGGTCGGCAAGTGGACCTACCAGCCGGGACGCTGCTTCTACTACATCCAGGAGGGCCCGGTGCTGCCCGCCGACGAGGCCAGCGCGGCCGAAGTCTTCGACGCCGTGTTGGGCAGCGTGGCCCGCCATGTCGAGGCCGAGCAGGCGACGGTCAGCCATCTGCGCATCGAGCCGCGCTGGCAGCAACTGCCGAGCTTCGTGCGCGGCTTCCAGCCGCCGGCCTTTGCCGACGACTACTGGGAGCCCCGGCACACGCTGTGCATCGACCTGCGCGCGTCGGAGGACGGCATCCTGGCGCAGATGAAGCCCAAGGGACGCTACAACGTGCGCGTCGCGCGCAAACACGGCGTCGTCGTCGTCGAAGACAACTCGGAGCAGGGCTTGGCGGATTTCATGCGGATTCAGCGCCGGACCGCCGGGCGCCAGGGCATCGGCGTCAAGCCGCCGGGCTACTTTCGAGACATGCTCGCCGAGCTGGCGGCGCCGCGCCAGGTGTCGCTGTACTTCGCTGAATACCGCGGCCGGCGCCTGGCCACCGCGCTGGTCATCACCTTCGGCGAGCGCGCGACCTACTTCTTCGGCGGCTCGCTGGTGCTGTACCGGCGCGTCATGGCGCCTTACCTGCTGCATTTCGAGATCATGTGCAAGGCCAAGGCGGCGGGCTGCGACTGGTACGACATGTGGGGCATCGCGCCGCCGCAGCAACCCGAGCATGCCTTGCAGCGCGTCAGCGACTTCAAGCACAAGCTCGGCGGCGTCGACGTGCACCTGGTGCCGACGCTCGACCACATCTTCGACGCCGCGGCGTACGAGCGCTATGCAACACACAGGGGCAGCCGATGATGAATGCGAACCTGAGCACGGTGAAGCTGTTCAATCCGGGCACGACGACGCGCCAGTTCAGCGAGCTGCGGCGCACTTTCCCGCCGAGCCATTTCGAGCGCCTGTCGAAGGAAGGATTTCACTTCTATCGCAACACGTTCTGGTACCCGCTGGAGCGCCCACCCGAGAACATCTTCGAGTCGATCGCCGCCAGCTTGCGCCCGCTGGCGGACCCCTCGCCCGGCGTGGTCGGCGTCGAATGGTGGTTCAGCGTCCTGCACACGAACACGACGCCGCAGTGGATCCTGCCCTGCCATTTCGATCGCGACGACATGGCCGACAAGGACATGACGCAGGCCAGGCACCCCGACCGGGCCAGCATCCTGTTCCTCAACGCGGTGCCCTACGGCGAACTGGTCGTCACCGACCAGGTGCTGACGCCCAAAGGCGCCCGCCCCAAGCAACCAACCGACATGGTCTTCATCCGCCCGAGCCGCAACCTGTACGC
>JANMHY010000769.1:0-3842 GCA_031375525.1 Burkholderiales bacterium | reverse complement strand
GAGGCGAAGATGCGCTCCATCGGCGCGGTCTTGCTGCTGGCCGGCTTGTTGTTGGCGGCCTGGAAGAGCTCTCCCAGGTGGCGGCCGGCCCAGAACTCGCGCTCGAACTCTTCGTTGGACACGCGCACCTGCTTCAGGCCGATGAGCTTGCCGAAGATCACCGTCCAGCTGGTCAGCGAGACGATCATCAGGCCCGCCATCACCAACTGGACGACGAAGCTGGCCTGCATCACCAGCGAAATGATGGACATGTCTTGGTTCATTGAGCCCCCTCAGGCCTGCGGCCCGTTCCCCCGAGGGGGAGCGAGCGCTTTCGGATCGGCCGTGCAGCGCTCATGCAAAGAGCGCTTCGATAACGAAAGTGGGAATGCGGCGCGGACGCAAGGTCGCAGCATCGACGCACGCGATGGTGATGCGGCCATCGACCAGGCGCGTGTCGCCGCGCGAGGCGCTCTGCGCCAGCGTCAGCGTGACGTGGCGCGGCGGCGCAGGCTCGACGGTGCTCTGCAGCTCATCGTCGAGCCGCGCCGGCCGGTGGTAGCGCACGGCGGTCTCGCTGACGACGAACATCAGCCCGAGCGCGCTGCGCAACTGCTCCTGCCCGAAGCCGGCCGCACGCAGCCATTCGGTGCGCGCACGCTCGAAAAACTTCAGGTAGTTGGCGTAGAAGACGACGCCGCCGGCGTCGGTGTCTTCCCAATAGACGCGCACCGGGTGCGCGAAAGGCTCACTCATGCGGCAGCATTATCGCCGCCGCCGAATTCAACGCGCCGACGCCACCTTCTGATAGACCGGCCCCCATTGCGGATGCCCGGTCTCGGCCTTGCTCAACGCGAACTGCGGATCGGCGTTGCGCGCCTCGCGGAACGCCGCTTCGCAGGCCGGCGCGCGCTGGCTGGTGCAATAGACGAAGGCCAGGTGTTTGTGCGCGTTGGCGCGGTCCTTGGCGCTCGCCAGGCCGGTCTTCAGCGCTTCTTGCAACGTGCGCTCGGCTTCGGCGTACTGGCCGTCGTCGTAGGCGCGCAGGCCGTTCAACAGCGCCCGCTCGGCCGGGCGCTGCATGACGTCGGTCAGGCCCTGTTGCACGCAGCCCGTGGCCAGGGCCACCAGCGCAGCGGCGGCGGCGCCACGCAGCAATGTGTTCGTCATCGTGATCATTCGAAACGGTGGCGTAGCGTCAGCGGCTTGTCTTCGCTGACGGTGACGTTGGCGGTGTGGGCGGGGAAATCGCCGTTGCGCACGACGATCTGGTGCGAGCCGGCGGGCAAGGACAGGCGCGTCAGCGGCGGTGTCGTGCCGATCGCACGGCCATCGACCTCGACCTGTCCCCACGGCGTGACGGCGAGTTGCACGACGCCCGGCGCAGGCGCAGCGGCCGGCGTGGGCTCGGCAGCGACCGGCGTGGCCTTGTCTTTGGCCGGCGGCTTATCTTTCTTGACGGTGCGCGGGGCCTCGGCATGTGGCTTGACGGGCTGCGGCGCGGGCACGGCGGCCTCGGCGACCGGGGCTGCGGCTTCGGCCGTTGCGGGCGTGGGTGGCGCGGCTGCGACCACCGGCGAAGTGGTCACGGGCGCGCTGAGCGGCACCGCTGCAACGGGCTCCCGTGCTTCCTGCCCATGCGGCGTCAGCAGCCACACCAAAGCGATGAAGGCGATGGCCAGCGTGCCGCCGGCGGCCCAAATCCAACCGCCGAAGGCGCGCCAAGCGCGCACCGGCGGCTTGTGCACCAGGCCGTTGGTCTCTTCGCTGATCCACGTGCGCAGCGCGCGCGAGAGCTGGCGTGCCGAGCGGAAGCGCTCGCCGGGCTTGCGCGCCATCGCCCGGGCGACGATGTCCGACAGCGCGCGATCGACTTTCGGATTGACGACATGCGCCGACGGCACCTCGCCGCCCTGCACCGCGTGGCGGATCTCGTCGAGGCTGCTACCGGCAAACGCACGCTGGCCCGTCAGCATCTCGTACATCACCACGCCGACGCCGTACACGTCGGCGAGCGCGTCGAGTTCTTCGCCGCGCAACTGCTCCGGCGAAACGTAGTACGGCGAGCCGAGCTCAGCCGGCGCGGCGCCGAGCGAGCCGGTGTCGATATCGACCGCATCGCCGTCGTTGTCACGGCCGCGCTGTCGCGTCACGCGGGCGATGCCGAAGTCGAGCACCTTGGGCTGCGTGCGGCCGACCATGAAGATGTTGGCCGGCTTGATGTCGCAATGGACGACGCCCTTGCCGTGCGCATAGGCCAGCGCATCTGCGAGGCGCTTGGCGATGCGCGCGGCCTGCACCATGTCGGGCCGCCAGCCGTCGGCCAGCAACTGGCGCACGTCCTTGCCCTGCAGCCGCTCCATGGCGATGTACACGCCTTGAGGCGCCAGGCCGGCGTCGTGCATGGTGACGATGTTGGGGTGCGCCAGCCCGGCCGCGGCGCGTGCTTCGGCCAGCAGTTGCGACTCGAGCGCGCGGCGCTCGGCCTTGTCCCGTTCAGCTACATGCAGCATCTTCAGCGCGACCGCGCGCGACAACAGCGGGTCGAGCGCCGCGTAGACCGTGCCCAGGCCGCCGCTGCCGAGCTGGTGCTTGAGCAGGTAGCGGCCGACATGCGACAGCGTCGGCAGCAGTTGCAGCGCATCGTCGCTGCTGTCTATTGCCGGCAAGCTGTCGCCCTCGTCGGCATCGGCGAAGAGCTCTTCGACCACCGTCGCGGCAAAGCTGGCGTCGTTGCCGGCATCGGCGGCGGCGGAGGCAGCGCAAGAGGCCGCAGTGGTAGTGGTGTCGGACAGCGGTCCGGGCAGCGTGTGCGTCATGTCGGATGGGCAGCTTATCGGCCGCTCGGCGACGACGCTGGCAGAAATGCCGCACACCCTGCGCTATTCGACGCGCGCTTAACGCTTTGTTGCCGTTGATGCGGCGGCGTGCGAAAAAGCGCACACCCGGTGCGAGCTCAAGCCTTGGACAAGGCCTGCTCGAGCCGATGCGCGGCTTCCTGCAGGTGCGCCATCGAGCTGGCAAAGGACAGGCGCAAATGGCGCGCGCCCGCGGCGGGGCCGAAGTCGCGGCCGGGGGTCAGCGCTACCTGCGCGCGGCGCATCAGTTCGAAGCACAAGTCCCAACTGCTGGCTGCATGCGCACTCACGTCGGCATACGCATAGAACGCGCCGTCAGGCATCACCGGCACCGGCAGGCCGAGGCGTCCCAACGCCGGCACGATGAAGTCGCGGCGCTCGCGGAAGGCCGCGCGGCGGCGCTCGTACTCGGCCAGCGACGCGGGCTCGAAGCACGCACGCGCGGCGTGCTGCGCAATCGACGAGGCGCAAATGTAGAGGTTCTGCGCCAGCTTCTCGACCGCGGGCACGAGCGCCGGCGGCAGCACCAGCCAGCCGAGGCGCCAGCCCGTCATGCCGAAGTATTTGGAGAAGCTGTTGATGACGATGACATCGTCGCCATGTTCGAGCGCGCTGTGGCCAAAGGCTTCGTCGTACGACAGGCCGAGGTAGATCTCGTCGACCAGCGTGAAGCCGCCGCGCTCGCGCACGGCTTCGACGATGCGGCGCATCTCGTCGCGTGCGATCGAGGTGCCGGTGGGGTTGGACGGCGACGCGAGCAGCACGCCGCGCGTGTGTTCTCCCCACGCGTTGCGCACCGCTGGTGCATCGAGCTGATAGCGATGCTCGGGACCAGACGGCAGCAGCACCGCACGGCCGCCGGCCGCGGCGACGAAGTGGCGGTTGCATGGGTAGCTCGGATCGGGCAGCAGCACCTCGTCACCCTGATCGACCAGCGCCGCGGTGATGAGATGCAGCGCCGCCGACGCGCCCGCGGTGACGACGATGCGCTCGGGCGCTATGTTC
>JANMHY010000946.1:0-1748 GCA_031375525.1 Burkholderiales bacterium | reverse complement strand
CGCCAAAGACGCGTTGTCGCAGAAGATCCTGGCCGCGCACGATGCCGCCGCGGCTGCTGGCTCCACCGGGGCCGACGTCGGCGAGTACGACTACTACCCGACCGAATGGGCGCCGCCCTACATCGACCGGCGGCGCAAGATCGGCTGGGATCTGTACAGCCTGCTCGGCATTGCCAAGGGCGACAAGCCGCGCATGCACGCGCAGCACGGCCGCAACTACCGCTTCTTCGACGCGCCGGTGGGGCTGATCTTCACCATCGACCGCATCCTGCGCCAAGGCTCGTGGCTCGACTACGGCATGTTCTTGCAGAACGTCATGACGGCGGCGCGCGGGCGAGGGCTCGACACCTGCCCGCAAGCGGCCTTCATCGGTTTTCACAAGATCATCGCCGAGCACCTGGCCTTGCCGGCGAGTGAAATGGTGGTCTGCGGCATGTCGCTCGGATACGCCGACGAGTCGGCGCCAGAGAACACCTTGGTGACTGAGCGTGAGCCCGTGTCGGGCTTCACGCGCTTCGTCAGCTAGATGCGCTGGTCGCAACTGCTGTTCTCGCAGGGCTTCGGCACGCGGCGGGTGTGCGCCGGACTCGTCGCTGCGCAAGCAGTCAGCGCCAACGGCCACGTGGTCGATGAAGGCGATGAAGTCGATGCCGTCGATGGCTTGATCTACCAAGTCAACGGCCAGCCGTGGACCTACCAGGTCACGGCGCTGATCCTGCTGCACAAACCCGCCGGCTACGAGTGCTCGCAAAAACCGCGGCACCACCCGAGCGTGCTGACGCTGTTGCCGCCGCCGCTGCGCAACCGCGGTGTGCAGACGATCGGCCGGCTCGACGAAGACACGACCGGCCTCTTGCTGCTCACCGACGACGGCACGTTGATCCACCGCCTCACGTCGCCGAAGCATCACGTGCCGAAGGTCTATGAGGTGACGTGCAAGCACGCGATGGAAGTGAAACAAGTCGAGCAGTTGCTGCGCGGCGTCGTGCTCGACGACGACCCGATGCCGGTGCGCGCCGCCGCGGCTGAACTGGTGACGCCCACGCACCTGCGCCTGACGCTCACCGAAGGCAAGTACCACCAGGTCAAACGCATGGTGGCGGCGGTCGGCAACCGCGCTGAAGCACTGCACCGCAGCGCGTTCGGTGGCCTCACGTTGGGCGGTGTGAGACAGCCGCGGCAATGGCGATGGATCGGCATCGCAGAGCGCAGCGCCTGCCTAGAATCGCGCGCTGACAAGAACACACGAGGAGACAGCGCTTGAACACCGCCGCATTGCCTTCCGTCGCCGGCATCCCGATCGACTTCATCCTCTTCGCCTGCACGCTCGCCGGTGTGGCGCTGTTCCACCATCACGTGCTGAAGATCGCGGTCACGGGCCTGGTCGTCATCACGCTCTACAAGCTGCTGTTCTCGCCGTTTGCCACCGGCGCCGGTGTGCCGGGGCTGCTGGCGCACCTCGGCCACGAGTGGGTGATCGTCGCCAACCTGTTTGCGCTGCTGGTCGGCTTTGCGTTGCTGTCGAACCATTTCGAGCAAAGCCATGTGCCGGCGCTGTTGCCGAAGTTCCTGCCCGACGATTGGAAGGGTGGCTTCGTGCTGCTGATCCTCGTCTTCGTGCTGTCGAGCTTTCTCGACAACATCGCCGCGGCGATGATCGGCGGCACCGTTGCTGCGGCGGTGTTCAAGAAGCGCGTGCACATCGGCTACCTCGCCGCCATCGTCGCCGCGTCGAATGCCGGCGGCGC
>JANMHY010000725.1:0-2189 GCA_031375525.1 Burkholderiales bacterium | reverse complement strand
CGTTTCGATCCGCGTCAACGCGACGCTGATCGGCGGCGAGCGGCCACCGCTGCCGCCGGGCGTCAACGCGCTGGAGCAGTTGCTCGCGGCCTTGCGCGACAGCCGCAATTGGCATGGCGAGCTGCCGGCGGGGCAGTCGCGAATCGTCGTGCTGCGCGAGGCCGTAGCCGGCAGCGCTGCCGCAGCCCCGATCGCCGTGCATCCTCTGGCCACGCTGACCGTGCGGCAGACCGTCGTGCCGCTGAACACGGCGCCGATCGACCGCTTCGGCGATGCGCCGGTGACCGGCGAGCGCCAGTTCCGTATTGCGACGGTGACGATCAACGGCAGCGCCGAGCTGCCGGCCAGTCTGCAGCCGCTGCGCGAGGACTTCGCGCCGGCGCAGTTCTTCGAGATGGACGACGAGCGCAAGCTGACCAGCCCGTCGTTCGTGCCGATGGACGCCGGTGTGATGATCGGCAGCGCGCAGCCGACATTCCGCCTCGATCAGAGCAAGGCCTCGCCGCTCGAGTACGAAACCAAGATCATCGACCGTTCGCTGGCGCCTGCGTCGCCGCAGCGCATCACGACGCTGCCGGTGCGCTACGCGCTGGCCGGCGCGCAGCTCGAACAGCAGGCGCGTCATGGCGCCGCCGGCCGCAGCGTGTTGCGGCGCGAAGACCCGCTGCAAAGCGATCTGCCGCCGGCCGTGCAGGTCAAGATCGTGCAGCCGGCGTTCGCGCTGATCGATGCGGCGCTGGTCAATGCCGTGTTGCAGCCGCGCGAGCGCGCACCGGCAGCGCCACAGGACTTCACAGCCGCGCATGCGAAGGCCAAGCGAAGCCGGCGACAACAGGTCGTGCCGGCCTTCGAGGTCGTGGAGTAGCCGGCGATGGCGACCGCGCACGTCCTCTTCCTGCCCTGGCTTCGCCAGGGCCTGGCGGCGCGCCTGGGTAACGCCGACACGCTCGCCGCGTCGCTGCCGGCGAGCACCGATCTGACGGTGATCCTCGGCGTGACCACGCCGGCCAACAATCCGAGCGCGACGGTGCGCATGCGCGGGCCGGGCGACGTCATCGGCATCGACCCGCGTCAGGTGGTGCGCACCGAGCCGGCGGCGGGCAGCGGCGATTTCGAAGCGCTCGACCTCGCCGCGATCGAGTTCGACAACCCCGACCTGCCGTGGCTGTTCACGCCGGCCGCGGCCGATGCGCAGGGCCGCTTGCGGCCATGGCTGTGCCTGGTCGTCGTGCGCCAGCAGGAGGGGGTGCGGCTGCGCCCGGCCGGCGGCGAAGCGCTGCCGGTGCTCGAGATCAACACGCCGGCAAAGCCCAGCGAAGAGTTGCCCGACCTCGCCGAGTCATGGGCCTGGGCGCATGCGCAGGTGGGCTGGCCGCACGACGCGCCGCCGAACGACGCGACGATGCGCACCCTGCTGGCGACGCGGCCCGAGCTGTCGGTGTCGCGCCTGCTGTGCGCGCGCCGGCTCACTGCGTTCACCGACTACATCGCTTGTGTGGTGCCGACGTTCGACGTCGGCCGGCTGTCGGGTTTGAACCTGCCGCTACCCGCCAACGCCGACCTCGCGCCGGCCTGGCGCAGCGGTGCAACGGCCTCGACGAGCGTCACCTTGCCGGTGTACTACCACTGGACTTTCCGCACCGGCGCGCGCGAAGACTTCGAGTCGATCGTCGATCGCTTGGCGCCACGCGATCTGTCGGGCGGCGTCGGCCAGCGGCCGATGGACATCGGCCGGCCCGGCTTTGCGTTCACCGCGGCGGCCGGCACGTCGGGCCACGTCGCGCTCGAAGGCGCGCTGCAGCCCGTGGGCATGGCACGCGAGGCGGTGGCCACCGCCGTGGGCCTGTCGTGGCAAACGGAACTGCTGCGCATCGTCAATGCCGGCGCAACGACATCACAACCGGGCAGCGGCGATCCTCTCGTCGGACCGCCGATCTATGGCCGCTGGCTGGCCGCGCGCGACCGCGTCGAGCTCGGCAGCACGCCGACCTGGCTCGACGACCTGAACCTCGACCCGCGCGAGCGCGTCGCCGCCGGCCTCGGCACCCGCGTCATCCAGGCCCAGCAGGACGAGCTCGTTGCGCAAGCGTGGGCGCAGGCCGGCGAGATCGCCGCCGCCAACCAGCGGCGGCGGCAGACGCAACTGGCCGCCGCCGTCGGTGCCCAACTGCTGCTGCGCCACGTCACGC
>JANMHY010000708.1:0-5024 GCA_031375525.1 Burkholderiales bacterium | reverse complement strand
ACGCGTCCGACCTGGTGGGCAGCCTCGAAGCGATCCGCGAGGCCTATCCGCCGCAAGCGCATGCCGCGCTGATGAATCTCTTGTCCACGCACGACGCGGCACGCGCGCTGCACCAGTTCGGCTACCACGACGAGACGAAGGGCGCCGCCGCCATCGCCCGCGCCAAGCAGCGCCTGTTGCTCGCCGTGTTCCTGCAGATGACCTACCCCGGCGCGCCGACGATCTACTACGGCGACGAGGTCGGCGTCACCGGTGGCGACGATCCGTACAACCGCGCCACCTACCCGTGGGAAGACGAGGGCGGCACGCCCGACAAGGCGCTGCTCGCCGAGTTCAAAACGCTCACGAAGCTGCGCCAGGACCACGCCATCCTGCGCCGCGGCAAGCTGCTGGCGCCGCTGCATGTGGACGAGCACGTGATCGTGTTCGCGCGCGAGCACGAAGGGCGGTGGGCGCTGGTGGCGATCAACAACGACGCCGTCGCGCACGAAGTCGAAGTGACGCTGCCGCACGAGGCGGCAGCGCACTTCACCGGCACACGCAACGGCCGCCTCACGCTCGACGTGCCGGCGCTTTTCGGCACCGTACGCTTCGATCGCTGAGCGTCACTGCGCCAAGAACTCGATCTTCGCTGCGATCAGCTTGCGTCCGCTGACGCTGCCGGTCACCTTGGCGCGGCGGCCGTTGGCAAGTTCGGTCGATACGCCGTTGACGAGCACAGCCGACGCAGCATCGATCGTCACACCGCGCGATCGCGCAGGTGCAGCGCGGCATCGACTTTGACCGGTGCAACCCGTCGCCGAACGAGAACAAGAAGTAGCGGGCCGATCAGGCTTGGGTGCTGCGCGCCAGAGCGTGAACCAGCACGTCACGAAAGCGTGCGGCACCGCCTCGTGAATACAGGCGCACGCCCCGCGCTTCGGGCCCGGGCAAGAACTGCTCAGTGATGACCACGGCGCCGTCGTCTGTAAAGACTTCGACCGAGCAGGCATCCAGCAGCACGCGCAGGCGTAGCGCGCGGCCGTCGGCCACGCCGGCGCACGGCGCTACGCGGCGCGTCGCGTAAAGCGAATCGTCGGGCGCGAAGCCACCGTCGATGTGCGCGCGCGAGCGATCGACGAACACGACTCCGCCTGTCCGATCGATGCCGACGCGCAGGCCGCCCACTGCGCCGGCGCGCAGCACGAGGCCGCACTCGTCGCAGCCACCGGCATCGATCGTGAGTTCGATGTCGAGCGAGTGCGACTCGAAACCTTCAGGCCACCAGGCCACCTCGCCTTCAGCCACATCGATCACGGCCTCCTCGTGCCGGGCCCGGCGCAGTGAGACCAACTCGCGCAGCGGTTGTTGTCGCAACCGAAGACCGCCATCGCTGCGGCGCACCAGCGTCAGCTCGCGCGGCACGCTCATCGCGCCGCGCCATGGCGACGTCGGCAGCAGCTTGGCGTAGCGGTGGCAGTTCATCCAGCCGATCCACAGTGCGCGCGCCGGCGTGGCGGGCAGATTCGCCCACGACAGCGCAGCGTAGAAGTCGGCGCCGTGGTCGGCCCACTGCGGCGCGCAGGAGGACTCGGCGATAAAACGCGTGCCGTCGAAATGGCCGATAAACAGTCGCGCACCCGAGCCTTGCGAAGGATGGCCCTCGAAGACATCGACCTTCAGCAACCACGCCGTCGTTGCTTCGCCTTCGATCGGCAACGCGAACAGGTCCGGGCACTCCCAGATGCCCTGCCCTGCGAGGTCATCGGCGAAACGGCTGAGTTCGGTCCAGGCCTTCAGATCATGCGATGCATAGAACACGACCGCGCGCGCCTCGGGCAGCACCACGGCCATCGTCCAGCGCGCGGTCGGCGCATGCCAGAACACCTTCGGGTCGCGGAACTCGCGCAAGGCCAGGTCGAGCACCGGGTTGTGCGCGTACTTCGTCCACGTTCGTCCGCGGTCGGTGCTGAAGGCGAGCTCCTGCGCCTGCCCACCTTCGGGCCGGCGCAGGCAGCCGGTGTAGATCGCCACCCAGGCGCCGGCGCCGAAGCCCGCGCTGCCGTGCTCGTCGATGACGATGCTGCCCGAGAAGATCGATGCGCGCTCGTCCTCGGCAATCGCCAGCGGCAGCTCTTGCCAGTGCAGCAGATCGGTGCTGACCGCATGGCCCCAGCTCATGTGGCCCCACTGGTCGCCGAACGGGTTGTACTGGTAGAAAAGGTGGAACTCGCCGTCGTGATGAATCAGGCCGTTGGGATCGTTGATCCAGTTGCGCGCGGCGGTGTAGTGCCAGCGCGGTCGCCAGCGGTCGCTGCGTTGCATGTCAGCGTCAGTCAATGACGACAAGATGTCTGTCTTTTGCGCCCTTGACCGCCGATGTCGGGACACTTTGACCCAGCGTCACAAGACGCCGGTGATGCTGGCCAACATGCGAATCCAGCCAGCGCATGCAGTGCGAGTGATGAACATGGTTGGCGTCGAGCAGCGAAACCAGGACATTGACATCCAGCAGCGAACGCATCAAACGCCTTCTGCGTCGCGCAAGGCGTTGACCTGTTCGTTGGTCACGGCCTTGCCGCGCCCGCCGAACGGCCTGAACCTCGCTGTGCTGCGGCGCCTGCCGTCACGGCGGCCAGAAGAGGCGCCGCGCAACCCGTTCAGGCCCTCACGCAGCAACCGCGAAACCACTTGGCCCGCAGTCACGTTTTCCCGCCGAGCCAACTCCTTGGCGGCGGCCAGCAGGTCGTCATCGATGTCGATCGTGGTGCGCATGGCAAGCAGTCTGATGCGTAGATGCTGTGACTTTATTGCATCACCCTTGGTCTTTGCGCTATCCCTTGACGCCGCCAGCGGCTGGGCCCGAGACGAGCGTTGCGCCGCATCGGCACTTCCCCCGCACGCACCCCGCAGGCACGCCGCACCGGGCCTCACCCTTACGTCATTTCACGTCAACGTTGTCCCGCGATGACAGCGCGCGCTCGCCGCGCAGAATGTTGGCACCACCACCGAGGATCCGCCATGCAAAGACCGCCCACCTCCGCGACGCTGATCGCCTGCGCCGCCGCCCTCGCGCTGTGCGCCGGCGCCGCGCGCGCCCACGACGACGGCGGCGTGGGTCACTTCGGCACGCACAACGTCAAGCCGCGCTTCATCAGCAGCGCGATCTCGTCGGCGTACTACGGCGCCGGCGACTGCACGGTGGCCGGCGCGTGGTGCGAAGCCGGCAACGACCTGCTCACCGGCGGCCTCGGCGCCAGCGGCCTCTTGCTGGCCGCACCGCTGTTCGCCAACCCGCTGGCGCCCACACCCGCCGAGCTGCGCCGCAACGCCATCCACGTCAACTACCGCGCGGTGCTCGACATCCTGCCCAGCGGTGGCTACGGCACGCTGTACGGCCCCAACGTCGGCAACGACGGTGTCGTCAGCGCGAGCCAGGGCAAGGTCGCCGGCTGGGAGCACATCGCGTACGCGGGCGACGGCAACGTGACGCTGATGGTGCAGGTGCCGGCGAGCTTCGACCCGTTGCGGGCCTGCATCGTCAGCGCCACCTCGTCAGGCTCGCGCGGTGTCTATGGCGCCATCGGCGCCTCGGGCGAGTGGGGCTTGAAGCAAGGTTGCGCGGTCGCCTACACCGACAAGGGCACCGGCAACGGCCTGCACGACCTGGCGACGAACTCGGTCGGCCTGATCGACGGCCTGCGCACCGACGCCGCTGCGGCCGGCGACGCGTCGCACTTCACCGCAGCGCTGTCCGACGCCGAGCGCGCCGCGTTCAACGCCGTCACGCCGAACCGCATCGCCTACAAGCACGCGCACTCGCAGCGCAACCCGGAACAGGACTGGGGCCGCAACACGCTGCAGGCGATTCGCCTGGCGTTCTACGTGTTGAACGAGCAGTACGGCCGCGCCGGAGCCGACGGCCGCAAGCGGGTCGTGCTCGACCGCAAGCACACGATCGTCATCGCCTCGGGCATCTCCAACGGCGCCACCGCAGCATTGGCTGCGGCCGAGCAGGACGTGAACGGCTTGATCGACGGCGTGGCCGTGACCGAGCCGAACGCGCAGCCACGCAGCGTCAAGCACCTGCGCATCGTGCAAGGCAGCGCCCTGCAACCGAACATCGGCAAGCCCTTGATGGACTACTTCAGCGTCGCCACGCTGCTGCAACCCTGCGCCGCCGCTTCACTGGCGGCGACCGACAGCGCCGGCTACGCCTTCGTCGCCGCGCTCGCGCCGAGTGTGATCTCGCAAGGCGCCGCGCGCTGCGCCAGCCTGGCGGCCAAAGGTCTGGTCAACGGCGCGACGACGGCCGAGCAATCGGCCGATGCGCGCGCCAGGTTGCGCGCCTACGGCTGGCTCGCCGACAGCGAGCCGCTGCAGCTCTCGCACTACGCCTTCGCCACGCCGGCGATTGCGCTCACCTACAGCAACGCCTATGCGCGCGCCAGCGTTGCCGACAACCTGTGCGGCTTCAGCCTGGCCGCCACCAACGCCACGGGCGACCCGGTGGCGTTGTCAGCGGCGGCACGGGCGGCAAGCTTTGCCAACGGCAACGGTGTGCCGCCGACGATCGGCGTCAACCTGATTTACAACGACGCCGCCAACAGCGCCACCCCCGGCGCCGGCAAACGTGATCTGCTCGCGGCATCGCCGTCCACCGGCGCGCTCGATCTCGCGCTCGACGGCGCGCTCTGCCAGCGCGCGCTCGTCACCGGCAGCGACAAGCGGGCGCGGCGCGTGCAGCGCAACATCGACGACGTGCTGCTCGACGGCAAGCTGCGCGGCAAGCCGACGCTGATCGTGCACGGCCGCGCCGACGCGCTGATCCCGGTCAACCACGCCTCGCGCGCCTACTACGGCGCGCACAAGCTCGCCGAGCGGCGCAGCGCCACCAGCTACATCGAAGTCACCAACGCGCAGCACTTCGACGCCTTCCTCTCGTTCCCCGGCTACCCCGAGCGCTACTTGCCGCTGCACGTCTATCTGATCCGCTCGTTGAACGCGATGCACGCGCACCTGACGCAAGGCACGGCGCTGCCGCC